>VHCR01000085.1 GCA_016871655.1 Verrucomicrobiota bacterium | reverse complement strand
GCTCTTTTTCCTTAGAACTGCGTTCTCAGATCTCACGTTATCTTCGGATAGCGCTTTGATCTTCGGCCTTGTTCTAAGAAAAAATTTCAGCGCTTCTAACATGCCCTTTTCAATTTAATACACTATAGAGCGCAGGAGTTTTGGCAGCTGACAAGCCGCTCTACCTTCTGTAACGTGAGTGATGACAACGCAGTCAGATGCCAATAAGAACAAGCTCTATGAGTTAAGATGGTATAAGCTTTCGGAGTAAGCAGTGTTGTAATTTTCAACTCCATTTACAAATTGATTCGTACTGCCCCTGCTCAACGCTATTGCTCTACTTTTATTCGAAATTTTTCAGATAATACAATTTTTCTTTTTTAAAGAAACAGTATCGCGAAAAAAAAATTTGCTGTTATATTTTTAATGAGCTTCCTTTGGCTTCTTACTTTTTACCGCTCTTGATTTCTTCCGATCCTTCTTATTTTCCATCACACGAATGTGGTGTCTGCGCCGTCTATGGACATCCCGATGCTGCGCTCCTAACGTACTACGGCCTCTTCGCCTTACAACATCGCGGCCAAGAAAGTGCGGGCATTGTCGTCCATGATGGAAGCAAAGGGCCTTTTACTATAAAAAAAGGGATGGGACTTGTTGCTAATGTCTTTGAAGATCAATCGTTCGAACATCTCAAAGGAACACAAGCGATAGGTCATGTTCGCTACTCAACGGCTGGCTCCAGCAGCATCCTCAATGCACAGCCGCTTAGCGCCGAGACAAGTTACGGGCAGCTGGCCATCGCTCACAATGGAAATCTGATCAATGCTGCACGCTTGCGTGCGGAGTTGGGAATGAAAGGTTCTATTTTTCAAGCAACTTCGGATAGTGAAGTCATTCTCCATTTGTTAGCACAGCCAAACGCTCTTGCTCAGGAGCAAAGCCCTCTCGCCGCACTACGTCGATTGGAAGGGGCTTTCAGCGTCGTCATCATGGGAGAAAAGGAACTTCTTGGAATGCGCGACCCCTGCGGCTTTCGCCCTCTCTCATTGGGAAAGCTAGGAGATGCCTGGGTTCTTGCTTCGGAGACCTGTGCCTTTGATCTCATTGGTGCTACCTTTATCCGTGACGTGGAACCAGGCGAAGTTGTGATCATTAATGAATCAGGTATCCGTTCTGAATTTCCTTTTGCCTCCCAAAAAGAAGCCTTTTGTATTTTTGAATACGTCTACTTTGCACGCCCAGATAGCAATCTCCTCCAAAAAAATGTCAGCCAAGTCCGCATGCGCATGGGAAGAGAGCTGGCGCGTCTTCATCCTGTTGAGGCTGATATCGTGGTTCCCGTACCCGACTCCGGCATTTATGCGGCTCTTGGCTTTGCTGAAGAACTTGGCATTCCATATGATCCGGCTTTTGTGCGCAACCATTACATTGGCCGCACGTTCATCCAACCGACTCAATTAGTTCGTGACTTCAACGTTCGGGTGAAGCTCAATCTCATCGGCGAAACCGTTCGCGGCAAGCGGGTCGTCGTCATTGATGATTCCATTGTGCGGGGCACGACTGCTAAAACTCGCGTCGTCAACTTGCGCGAAGCAGGAGCCAAAGAAGTTCATCTTCGGATCAGCTGTCCTCCTCATCGTAACGCCTGTTATTACGGAATTGACTTTCCCGATCCTGAAAAACTAGTCGCGAACCAAATGACCCAAGAAGAACTCTGTGCGTATCTCGGAGCAGATAGCATCGGGTACCTCGATGTCGCCGGTATGATTCGCGCGACCCAATTACCTGAACATCACTTCTGCCTCGCTTGCTTCACCGGAAACTATCCACTTCCCATTGATCTCACTCTTGAAAAACAGATGTTAGAACGAAATCAAGAGCCGTCTCAGTTTTTGCCAACTGAAAACACGGCATCGCTTTTCAAAAAATAATTAACCGCAAAGAATAATTTGAAGATGGAAAATAGAAGATAGAAGATGGGAGTTGTGGTTTGCTAGCGCAAACAGAATAAAAATTTTTAAATCTTGCCGAAGGCCTCGACTTCCATCTTCCATCTCCTATCTTCCATCTTCCATCTTCAAAAAAGCTGTCTTTGTTTTTCTTTGCGTTAAAATTTTTTATCTTCCACCTTATGACCTCCGCCGCACAACTCCTCAATAAAAAACAAAGTTCTTACGCCAAAGCCGGCGTAGATGTCGCCCTTGGCAACCGCCTTAAATCAGGCATTGGAGCCCTTGTTCGTCCCACTCATGGCAAAGAAGTTCTGGGAGGCATTGGTGGTTTTGGAGGACTCTTTCGTCCTGATTTTCGAGGCCGCAAGATCAAAGATCCTGTCTTGGTTTCTAGTGCTGATGGCGTGGGAACGAAATTGAAAATTGCGTTTGCAACCAATCGCCACGACACGATTGGAGCAGACCTTGTTAACCATTGCATCAATGATATCGCTGTCACCGGAGCCCGTCCTCTTTTCTTTTTGGATTACATCGCTGCAGAAAAGCTTGAACCAAAAATGTTGCGCCAAATTATTTCTGGCCTTGCAAAAGCTTGCAAAAGCTCTGGCTGCGCCCTGATTGGCGGAGAGACAGCGCAGATGCCTGGCCTTTATCACCCCGGCGAATACGATCTCGCAGGCACCATCGTCGGCGTTGCTGATCGAAAGCAACTTCTTGATGGAAGTCGCGTCAAGGTTGGAGACGTCTTAATTGGCTTCGTATCAAATGGGCTTCACACTAACGGCTACACACTTGCGCGTCAGGTCCTTTTTGAAAAAATGAAACTCAAGCTTTCCAGCAAACCAAAAGGCCTTTCAACGACTTTAGAAAAAGAGCTCCTCAAAATCCATCGTTGCTACCTTCCTGAATTTGAAAAAATCTCAAAACTCGGAACCACTAAGCTTCACGCTGCAGCTCACATCACTGGAGGCGGCTTGATCGACAACCTTCCCCGCATTCTTCCAAAAAATTGTGATGCCCTCATCGATACGGAATCCTGGAAAATTCCAGCCATTTTCCAAATCATCTGCCAAGGTGGCCACGTTGATCCGCTTGAAATGTACCGTGTCTTCAACATGGGCATTGGCATGGTCTTTGTCGTCTCTGCTAAAGAAGCACCAGTAATTGCTCAAAAACTTCGTGGAAAAATTATTGGCACCATCATCAAAGGCTCGGGCGAAGTTCAGCTGGCTCCTTCGGAGCAGTTATTGCGGCTGCGCAGTAGTTTAAGTTAAAAGTTTAAGTTTCGACTTGCCGTTGGCAAAAATTTAAAGATGCGAAGCCTCGACACTTAAACTTCAACTGGCAACTTAAACTGCGCAATAGTATCATGTCAAAATGGGTAAACGAAATTTAGATTTAAATTTCTCTAAAAAAATGGCGCGCTCCCGCGGAATGAGCCTTGGAGCTGGTTTTGGCATGGGGCTCCTCGGCGCGCTGGCACTAGCTGTGCGCTTTGGGTGGAAGAATCAACTTCGCCGACCTCTCTCCGAGGCGATTTCGCCACCTGTTTTTGCAACGCGCATGCTTAACACGACTTCTGGAGAAATTGTCTATCACACCTCAGGAACAGGAGAGCCACTTCTGTTTCTTCACGGCGTTTTTCCGGGAGCTTCGTCTTTTGAATGGTCGAAAGTTTATCCGCATTTTGCTCCGCATTATCAAGTTTTAGTCCCTGATCTCATCGGCTTCGGAGAGTCTCAACGACCACGGATAGCCTTGTCAGGAGCATCGCAAGCGCAATCATTGGCAGAATTTTTACGCAGCACCACTGGAGGAAAAGCAGTGACCTTAGTAGCCTCAGGTCTCAGCGCTAACTTAGCACTCCTCTTTGCAGCACGTTACCCCAATCAGATAAGTCGGCTCATTCTTTGTACGCCACTCTTAGCGCTCAAAGGGGTCTCAGGAGCTCGTCCGTTTCATCGTCTCTCTTGGTTTCCTCGATTGGCACGAGTAGTCTATCATCGTCAACTCAGCACCGAACATGTCATTAAACAGTGGCTCTTGAGATCAGGATTTAGCATCCATGATAGCTCCTTAGAAGAGGCTGTAAGCGTCCTCACCTCAACAGCCCAGCAGTATGGTGCAGAGCATGCGTTCTTGGCGCAAGGCTCTCGCGCTTTTTGGCGTAATCTTTCTTCAAAACTCACATCACTCCATCTTCCTATCGCTCTCCTCTCCAATAAAAACTCTGAACGTCTTACTAATGAACTAATCGGGGCGCTTAGGCCTTATGCCACCCGTTTTTCGATTAATGAAATGGAAACGGAAAGTTTCCTACCTCCATTGACCGACCCGGAACTCACATTAGCGGCTTTGAGGCAAGAACTGGAACAGGGGGTGTAGGCTATCGCCTACAGGCTGTAGGCTGTAGGATTTTCAGATCAAAACATCAACCAAAAAATCAGATAAACTCATCAGTACAATTTTTGTTTTTTTTTGCCAAAGGCCTTACTTTACCTATAGCCTATAGCCTTTAATTCCCATGCTCACTCCAATCCCAATCACTTTTTCTTCGCTCTTCATCGACGCAGCTGTTATCGCCCTCTATTTTATCGTCATTGTTGGAATAGGTCTCTATGCAGGACGCAATAATAAGACTCTGCAAGATTTTGCGCTTGGAAATCACAGCGTTCCATGGTGGGCTGTTTTAGCCTCGATCATTGCCGCTGAAACCAGTGCAGCCACCTTCCTCGGCTCTCCAGCAGAGGGATACAAGACACGCTCCTTTTTTTATGCCCAGCTAGCCATTGGAACAGTCTTGGCTCGCATCGTGATCGCCTACACATTTTTGGCGCCTTACTATCGGTACAATGTCAAAAGTATCTATGAATTTTTGACGGTCCGCTTTGGTCCGGCGACCAAAAACACAGCCAGCGCGATCTTTCTTTTCACGCGCGTTCTCGGTATCGGCGTAAGACTTTATTTGGGAGGCCTCATCCTCGTAGTCATTTGGAAATACCTTTACCCTAACTCACCTGTAACATTAATTCATTATTTTTGGGGCATCCTCATCGTCACTCTGATCACGACGATTTACACGATGATCGGCGGTATCAAGGCTGTTGTTTGGACGGACCTCATTCAAGCTTGCCTCATGATCAGCTCTGTCTTTTTCACGCTCTGGCTACTCCTCCACCACTTAGGCGGCATTGGTGCCGTAAAAGAAACTTTTGGAAGCTGGTCTAACTTACATTGGATTCAATCCGACTGGGACTCGTCACTTCCTTTCGGAGCTGCCTTCTCAAAAATGATCGCTGAGCCATACACGCTTTGGGCAGCTTTCATCGGATCAACTTTCTTGACGATGGCTACTCACGGAACCGATCAAGACATGGTGCAGCGACTTCTCACAGCTCCTAACCTCAAAAAGTCCCGCCTTTCTCTCATCCTCAGCGGATTTACGGACATCCCGATTGCACTCGCCTTCCTGAGTGTTGGTATTTTGCTTTACGTCTATTACAACCATTTTGGTCATGCACCAGAAATTCCTGACAATGAAATTTTCGCTCACTTCATCGTCAACAATATTCCTATTGGGCTTCGTGGTTTGATCATTGCCGGCGTTCTCGCAACCATGATGGGATCGACTTCTGCAGCCCTCAATGCACTGGCAACGAGCTTCACAACTGATTTTTATCTTCCCTATATCAATCCAGGAGCCGATGACCGCACCTCGGTACGTGCCGCTCGCCGAGCCACCTTCATTTTTGGGATCCTCATGGTCGGGGTAGGAACAATGGCCGCTTATTCAGTACTCCTCAATCCTCGCCTCACTATTATTCCGATTGCGATTGGTATCTTGGGCTACACCTACGGTGGTCTATTAGGAATTTTCTTGCTAGGAATGCTAACTAAAAATCGTGGCCGCGATGGAACCAACGTTGTAGCAATGTTAATTGGAATGACAAGCGTTCTCTTTCTTGGAAAAGTCGAGCTTCCAGGACTTATCAATTTTGGCCATTTTATGCCAGCTTGGTGGCCAGAAATTGCTTGGCCTTGGTATGTTTTTATTGGAAGCGTGGTAACATTCGCAGGAGCTGTTTTGTTTAAAGAAGTTAAAGTTAACAGTTGAACCTAGAATTTCAAGGTCATTGCCATGCAATCGCAGATAGCAAAAAGTTTTACTTAACCCGAATACTTTACGGTACTAGGGGTCAGTTCCGGATAATGCATATTTTGGTGCCAGTTCATGATATCGGTAACCCTTCAGCAAAACGGTGGTGAAAGGTTAAGAGCGCTGAAGCAAAACTTCCGGTGACATGTTTTCTGAAAAGTGATTCTATGAAAAAATGAAGTTCAAAATATTAGAAGGTGTCTTGAAAAAGCTAAAATCGCGCATTACTGCGTCGCTGTGATGCTCGCCTTCGTCGAGTATTACTTATACACTCCTCGGCTCTGCTTCTCGCTCCTTGTACTGCATCAATTTTATCTATTTTCAAGACACCCTCTAATTTGCTTCCAAACTAAAAACACCCTTTACTCTTTACTCTTTACTCTTTACTGATTCGTTAATATGAACGGATACTCTTCGTCCGCCTTGTCTGGATCAGGATTTTGCAAGCCGCAGCAGAATC
>VHCR01000084.1 GCA_016871655.1 Verrucomicrobiota bacterium | reverse complement strand
AGCAGGATCTGTTTCACCCCTGCTTCGATTTTATGGGCAAGATGGCGCGCTTTTTTTCCACCAATCCATTCAACAAATTTAGCGGCTTGCTCGTGTAAATGAGCATAGGCGGGACTAGTGGTGATGCGATTGAAATATTGCGCCATCGCGCCAGTGTTTTTTGCAATTGACCATTTGTTGTCATTGAGGACAACGATGAAACGTTTTGTTGTTGCTGCGACATTGTTAATAGCTTCGTAGCTCACGCCGCAAGTGAATGCTGCATCGCCGGCAACTGCGACGACATGTTCCTCTCCTCCTCGTTGATCACGAGCTGCCGCAAACCCGAGTGCTGCTGAGAGTGCGGTACCTGCATGACCAGCGCCATAGCAGTCATGGTCACTTTCAGTTCGGAGTAAAAAACCGTTGAGCCCCCCATGTTGGCGCATCGTTGCGAGTTGATCACGACGGCCCGTTAGCATTTTATGCACGTAGCCTTGATGGCTGACATCAAAAAGAAATTTGTCCTTGGGTGTTTCAAAAACACGGTGAAGCGCAATCGTCAACTCCACCACGCCGAGGTTCGGTCCCAAGTGACCGCCTGTTTTAGAAAGAGTCTCGATGAGTTGCTCCCGAATTTCTTGAGCGAGGAGGGGAAGCTCGTGCTCGGGAAGAGCTTTGAGAGCGGCTGGCGAATCAATCATGGTCGAAAGGTTGTAGCGTTGCTTCTCCTTGAGCATTGCGAGAAATAATTTCAATACGGCGTTCAGCAGCAGTGAGTTTGTCTCGGCAAATTTTTAAAAGTCGAGTCCCTTCTTCGTACCGTTCTATCAATGTTTCCAGCGGAGGAGGATTGGCTTCGATGTCAGCAACAATCGATTCAAGCCGTTCGAGCGCTGATTCTAGCGAATGCTGGGATGACTCTTTTGTGGAGTTTGATTTTGAACAAGAAGATTTCATTTTCTATTGAATCTAGAGCAACATTAGGGACAAGGCTGTAAGTTGTAGGCTGTAGGTTGTAGGTTAAAGTTAGGCCTCCGGCAAATCTAAAAAATCTTCAGTGATAATGATATTTTATTTTGGACAAGAATAGAGTCCTATGAAACCATCAACGATCATGAAAACTCTTCCCATTTTTTTAGCCGCGCTCTTGATGAGCGGTGTTGTTTCAATTTCTGCTCAAAACCAAGCAACACCTGCTCCAGCTTCTTCCAATGGCGTTGTGGCAGCGGCGACGAATAATATTGCTGTACCAACGTCTGCAACGCCGGTTGCCTCTGATACAGCCGCTCCGGCTTCTCCGCAGGGAATGGTTTGTCCGCATGATGAGAAGATGACATTGCCAACCGAGACACATCCTGCTTTAAAAAGTTATTGTTCCGTGCCTGTTGATGGGCCTTACGTTGCAATGACCTTTGATGATGGTCCAAGCCCAGCATTGACACCAAAATTATTAGACCTGTTGAAACAACGTGGTATCAAAGTGACGTTTTTTGTCATTGGTCAAAATGTGGAGCATGCGCCTGAAGTTGTTGCTCGTGCCGCTTCCGAGGGGCATGAGATTGGAAATCATACGTGGGATCATCCTGCTTTGACGAAACTCTCGGATGCACGTGTTCAAGAGGAGATCAACAAAACCTCCGAAGCGATTGTTAAAGCAACCGGAAAAAAACCAGTGTTACTTCGTCCTCCTTATGGAGCGATGAATCCTCGGGTGCATCGCCTCGTGGATCAAGATGGAATGAAGGTCGTGCTTTGGTCAGTCGATCCGAACGATTGGAAGCGTCCTGGTTCTGCGGTGGTCGAGCGTCGTATTTTAGCGGGAGCAAAACCTGGCTCCATCATCCTCTCCCATGATATTCATCCCGGAACAATCGAAGCAATGCCAGCAACACTCGATGCTTTACTTGCGAAGGGATATAAATTCGTGACAGTTTCCGAGCTGATTGCGATGGAGAGTAAGCATCCTGCATCTCTTCATAGAACGGATGCAGTAAAGAGTAACGAGTGAAGGGTAAAGAGGATAAGCCGTTTCGCTGGATGGTTAGCCGCTAGGAGTAGGTTCTGAAGCGGTAGGACGATAGGGAGATTGTTCGGAGCCCTGTATGCCTCTCAGTGCTGAAAGAGTTGTCACGAGATTCTGTAGCAGCTTGATTCCTTCTTTTTTGATCCTGTTGTTCTTTGAAATTGAGGAAGCGAAGTGCTTCATTGAGATTATGATTTAATAAAAGCTGGAGTGTGTTGATCGCTTTGTTGAGTAATGAAAATTTTTCTTCAAGGTTGGTAGGAAGCCATTGTTCGATGGTTTGCTGATCGTCTTTCAATGCAGCAAGCCCATCATGCGTGAGTGAATGAGTCTGCTCATAAATAGGGGCTCCACTAGCAATGCGAAAATCAATATAATTTTGAAAATCTAAAAGATGATCAAAAGTTGTTTCAGCGAGAGTTTTGAACTGAGGTAGTGAAAAATTTTGATGAAGTTCTTTAGCTCGATCTTGAAGCATCGTAATTTCCTCTTGCCAGATATCAATAGCTTCTGAAACTTCAAATAGAACAGTCTTCTTAGAAATTAAATCTTTGACACTTTTTTGTATTTTTTTTGCGCTTTCAATATCAATTATAATCTTTTCACCCACTGTAATCTCTTCATCCATTCCATCTAAGCACTCGAAAAATTCTCTACGCTCTTTTTGAGTTTTCCAGCAAGGTGATGTTGGGTTTTGAAACAAAGAGGGGGTGATGGCTTTTATCTTAGCAATATCTTCGTCAGTTAAATTTGTAGTTTGTTGATTGAAAAAATCAAAATGAACCTTGATGATTTGAAAAAATTTTTTCCTAGAAGTATCGATCCATTCAAAAGTCTTAATTTGGCGATCGATAAAATTGATAATAGTTTTAGAAAACTTTTCTCGCTTGGCCTTTAGATCAGTTGTTTTTTCAGGGGGTATTTCTGAAGATTTTTCAGAGAGGGGTATTAGAGCTTGCTTGGCGAGCGACTGTACGTTCGGTGAATCCAAGCACTCTGGGAGATGAAAAGTAACTCTTTTACTAGGTTGCGAAGGGGAAGGAGAGTTTGGTAATGGTGAAGTTCTAACTTCGAATGGAAAAGAAAATGGTTCCATCTTTAACGACTCTTGTTCTAATGTAGTTGCAGGATCATTAGAAGATGATGCTGAATGAGAAACTGTTGATAAAACGGGTGCCGTTTCATAACTAGGTAGAGGTGATGAAGGTGGTACTAATACTGCGACTCTTGGATATAGTGCTGTAAATGCTGCGCGAGGATCGTGATATTCTCCCTCTCTGTACAGAGGACCTTCTTCAGAATGAAGAATAGCACTTCCAATGGCAGCAATGCCTACAATTATTCCAAGGACTTCGGCGATGGTCCATGCATCTTGATTTTCATTTTGAGTATTGCTGCTACATTGAAAACTATCTCCGAAATGTGTGACGATTACGTAAGTCTTCAAGTTAGAAGCCAAGGTAGGATCGATTTGGTTGTTGGTCGAAGCAGGAAGAAAATAGTTAGCGGTTTCTTCTTTTGCAGGATCTTGTTCCATCGTGCCGTCAAGAGTGTAGGCTCCTTCTTCGGTTGTCGTCTCGTCTTGCTCTCCTCTTGGTAGGCCGTTCTGAAGCCAGTTACAATAGCGCTTTGCGGAGAGACGAGAGACGTAGGGTACCGGATCTTCAGCTCGCTCGGGAATGGCTTGGTAGGTGTAAGAGCCAGGAGCTCCGTTACGAACAATATAAGCCGAGCTGGGATTATCTCCCATTTTTTCATTGTAAAGACCGTAAGGGTCCGTTGCCGCGGTGCATTGGAGAAACTCTGCATATTGCCGCACCGTGAGGGTGTCAGGAGGAATTGGCTCGTGCTCTTGAGCGAAGGAGGCAAATGGCAGGAGTAAAAATAAAAAAAGAAAAAAAGGAGGAAGCACTTTTGTTATGTGAAGAGGATAAACTTTTACGTTTTTAACTCTGGCACAAAAGGAGTCGGAAATGTTTTTGGAAGACGCAACGGTTTTCCTTCGGGGACCTTGACAAAGGCAAGGGCCTGCTTTCCGCTGACGATCATAGTGCCACCAGCAGGTCGTATGATTTTAAAATGACACCAAAAGCGGACGCCCGTTGCTTCGCCAAGATGAACGGTCACGTCCAAGAGATCTCCGACTAAAGCAGGAGTATGATAGTCGATTTCTGTTTTGAGAATGACTGGAAAAATCGATTGTTCTTGCATCCACTTCCAATCGAGTCCCAGTTGAACTGCAAGGAGCGTCCGCGTTGTTTCTACAAAGCGAAGATAAGCAATGTTGTGAACTCCTCCTCCAACATCCGTGTCAAAAAACATGACTTGTATTTGAGTTGTGAGGCTCCGCTGATTTAATTCAGAATTTTTTGAGGGAAGCATTGAGCGATTTTTTACTGTTTTATAGCAATTAGTCCATCTTTAATTACTAATTCTCGATCTCCTCGAGCAGCAAGTTGAGGATCGTGAGTGACGGCAACAAGCGTACGCCGATCTTGTGAGGAGAGTTTGAGCAGTAGGTCGATGATCGAAGATCCTGTGGCAGCATCGAGGTTTCCTGTTGGTTCATCCGCAAATAAAATTGTTGGATCATTGATGAGCGCTCGCGCAATGGCCACACGCTGTTGTTCTCCGCCGCTCAACTGCGAAGGCAAATGGTCCATCCGTTCTTTCAAACCAACACGAGTTAGGAGCTCACGTGCGTGAGACTCACTTTTTTTTCCTGCGAGCATGGCAGGAAACTTGACGTTCTCGATGGCTGTTAATTCTGGAAGTAAAAAATAAGACTGAAACACAAAACCCATTCGCTTGTTCCGCAAAAACGCAAGTCGATCGCTCTTCATCGAAAAAAGTTTTTGTTCTTCAAATTCGACCTCGCCTTGCAAAGGCCTTTCCAAGCCTGCGAGTGTGTAGAGCAATGTTGACTTGCCAGCGCCAGAGGCCCCGCGAAGAAAAAGGATTTCTCCTTTTTTGACCGTTAAATCAATTCCTTTCAAAACTTCCAGCGACGTCGCTCCGAGATGATAGGTCTGTCGAAGATTGCGGGCAATGAGGTGGGGCATGGAAAACAGGTTGTAGGTTACAGGTTACCAGGGAACAGCGTTTCAGGATACAGGATGTCAGAAAATAATATACAACCTAGCTTGTTAAATAAAGAGTTGAAAATTTTTTGAGCTGAATCGCCGTCATGCTATTTCCTGAAAAGCTGTACCCTGTTCCCTGGAAAGCTGATTCCTTCCATCCCTGTAAATTTTTTCGCTTTACTCTTCACATCGCGCTTATCACCATGGATGCCATGTCACAAATTCATATTGCTCGTCACGGTCAGTCGCTTGGTGCCTTTACGGAAGAAGAAATCAAAGAAGGGATTCAGTCTCGTCGCTTTGTTGGAGACGATCTTTCTTGGAGATCCGGCATGAGTGAATGGCTTCCGCTTAAAGAAACAGTTATTGCTTGGGGGCTCGATGCAGTTCCTGCGACATCGCTAACAGGAGCTGATGAAATGCCCTTGATGAGTGAGCCAGCATGGGAACGCCGCGCTGAAGTTGGCTTTTTTAAAGCCATTGTTCAAACCATCAGTGCTGTTCTTTGCAAGCCTGGCACCACTTTTTCAAAATTAAAAGTTGATGGAGGATTGATGCGTCCGCTTTTTTATTACCTGTTGATGAGTGCCGTGACATTTGGAGTTGTGCTCTGCTATCAGCTACCAAGCATTCTCAAAAATCCAACGCTCCTCTCTTCCGCGCTAGAAGGAGTTTCTCCACGCACACTCCTACTCGGTTTTGGAATTATTTGGATCTTATCACCCCTCTTTTTTACGGGAGGAATTTTTATTTCTTCGTTTTTAACGCACCTTAGCCTCAAAATCATTGCAAAAACCAAAGAGCCATTCCAAGCCACCTTCCGCACGATGTGCTATGCCGTCGGATCAGCTTCGATTACACAATTGATTCCTTTTGTGGGAGGGATTGTGAGCGCCATTTGGGGCGTGATCATTTATTTTATTGGTTTGAAAAAAGTGCATCGTATTTCAGGAGGACGTCTTTTCTTTTCGGTCTTTTTGTCGGTTGTTTTGTTTGTCCTTTTCTACCTTGTAATCATTGTTCTGGCTTCTGTTGCGATGGGAGTTTTTGCAGGGCATCCTCCAGTGGTGTCTCCAGCTAAATAAACTTAGCTCAGTCGAATTGTTCTGCTAATCATATCAGGCCCAGCGCACCAGCGATGCAATGGGGATGAAGTGTCGAGAATTCGATCAATTGCTTCGAGCGCCAAAGCTTCTCTATTGCAGTCAGCGCTGAGATGGCCAAGGGCGACATGTTGTAGTTTTTCGTGGAGGAGTTGTTGGAGTAATTCCGCTGAAGCATCGTTAGAGAGATGTCCGTGACGCGACGCGATCCGTTGCTTAACCGACCAGGGGCGCTTGGAATCTTGTTGAAGAAGCTCTTCGTCATAGTTGGCTTCGAGGAGAAGCCCATCGAGACCTTGCAAAGAATCAATAACAAGGCGCGTCGCGTAACCGAGGTCTGTTGCAAAGCCAAATGAC
>VHCR01000083.1 GCA_016871655.1 Verrucomicrobiota bacterium | reverse complement strand
TGGGACCAAGTGCACTAACAGAAGCTCCTTCGCTGTGAGCGAGAACGCGCCGCGAGTCACCTCCAGAAAGCCCGCTGCGACTCCGTTGAGTGATCTCCAGTCCGGCATGAACAGCCTCTTTCATCCGCTGATAGTAAGTGATCATCCTCTCTTCAATCTCTTCACGTGAGAGCGATCCATTTTCTATTTCACTTCGAATCGTCGCCTCAGCAATGGAGATATCATGATGTTGGCAGATTTCTAAAAGTTGAACAGCGGTGCGGAATTGGAATTTCATGAAAGAGTTTAGAGGTTTAAGAGTTTAAATGTTTAGAAACTCACAGAAATTTTTATTTTAAAATCACATTAATTGAGAATCGAAGCAATTTAAATTAACTAATGAAATAAAGCTGCTAACTCATCCTAAACCTTTAAACCTCTAAACGTTTTTGAGGCTTCGCCTCAAAAACCTGGCAATGGAGAAAGCACAAGTAGCCGATTTATTGCAGGAACTTTTTTTAAGAAAGCTGCGGCTTCTGGTGGAAGAGAGTTATCAATCTCAACAACGGTGATCGCTGTTTCTCCACGTTGAACGCGGCTTGTACGAATGGTGGCAACGTTAATTTGAACGCAGGCGAGGACCGCTGTGATCTTTGCAAGAAATCCAGGTGTATCGTTGTGCCAAAAAATCAATGTCTCTAATGTTCCAGAAATATCAACGGGGAGATCGTTGATTTCTTGCAGGCGAACGCTGCCACCTCCAATCGAAGCTGCAATCAGCGTTAGTGAGCGAGTGGGGCCTTGAAGAACAATTTTTACAGAGTTGGGATGAGCCTGCGGACCGAGATCAATCGGTTCAAAAATAATTTCGAGCTGTTCTTTCGCAGCAAGGTCGAGGGCATGAATCAAGCGTTCATCATCGGGATAAAAACCGAGTAGCCCCGCTGCGAGAGCTTCTTTCGTTCCATGACCATCTCCAGTCGCAAGAAAGGAGCCATGCAGATAAACAATCGCCTTAAGCGGTTTTTCATCAAGGATTCTTCCTGATGCATATCCGATGCGACAAGCTCCTGCTGTGTGAGAGCTTGAAGGACCAACCATTACCGGACCGATAATTTCAAAAATGCTCATCAAAGAAAGTTTAAATTAAAAGTTGAAGTTGAAGTTTCGACTTTGCCTGCGGCAAAAATTTTAGAGATGGGAAGCTTCAAAAAATTATCAGTGAAGAGAAGTTACTTCAACTCCCATGATTTTGCTTTGCAAAATCATGGGTGACCGACGGGACTCGAACCCGCAACAGCCAGGACCACAACCTGGAGCTCTACCATTGAGCTACGGCCACCATAAACTCTGTTCCAAAATGTCTAAAATTGCGCCTTGCGTTCTCGCTGTAGCGGTTTAAATATTTCAAAACGGAATGAGAGGATCTTTGATTCTGAAAAAAACAGCAATAAAAATGTTTCAAAAAAAAGCAGATCACGCCAGAATTTGAAAAAGCATGAAAAAACCGCACGAACCGATTCGGCGAAAATTTATTTTGTTAAAAACTCCACCTGCTTTGTTCAAACTAAAAGGGGTTGAGCAAGAAGAGGGATTTGTCGTTTCTTCGTCGTTGCGGGATCTTCGTTTGCGACGAAGTCATAAAAATTATTTTATTTCTTTTCGAGAGAAGCAGGCTTCTTTGTTTCACAGTAAGGATATCAAAATGACCAAAGCTAATTTTGAAGAGCTTTGGCCTTTTACCGAAGGGAGGCGGATCAAAAGTAAACGCTATCTTTTTCGCTTAAAAAATTGGAAAGCAAAAGTTGATTGCTTTTCCGGAGAACATGCGCCGCTGCAGCTTATTGAAGTTTTTTTTCCAACACAGCAAGCGAGTCGTACTTTTAAAAAGCCAAGTTTTTTTGGAGAAGAAGTGACAAAGTGTGAAAAGTACGATACGGAGGAGATGGCCCTACATGGAGTTCCAGAGCCGCTTGGAATGTGCCAGGTCGGAGTGCTTCCTTATTTAATGAAGCGAGGGAAAATACAGTTGCTCTTGGTGATGAGCTCTTCCGGAAATCGTTGGATTATTCCGAAAGGACATCAAGAGCCGGATATGACACAGCACGAGGTGGCCATGATGGAGGCGGTAGAAGAGGGAGGAGTGCTGGGAACATTACAACACGATCTCCGTCTGCGCTGTCAAATGTCCAATGGTCGCTTTCTGCAGCTCTACGCCATGAAAATCTCAAAGCTACTCGATAGCTGGCCGGAAGACCATTTGCGGCTCCGCCGTCTGGTGCCCTTGGCAGAGGCACTCAAGCTGATCGATGATCCGGAGTTGATTAGAGCGATCAAGCGTCTTGCAGCTGAGCTCAAGAAAAAAGAAGGATAAGCTTTTTTCTTACAAATTAAATTTTAGCACGTTGTCACCAGATGAAGGGCCTTGGCCGGGAACGCGCGTGGGTGGAGCGCTAGAAGTCGATCCGTAACCAGAAGGTTTTTTTTGTTGAGCTTGTCGAGCCATGTATCGACTAAGAGTGTTGGAGGTAGTCTGCTGTGGCGTGCCATCTTGTGAGGTGAGGCGATCCATTGATCGTGGGAGTTGCTGCGGCCGCTGTTGTTGTTGCTGAGCACTTGGTATTCCAAAATCTTCGTCTGTTAAAGTGCGCATTTCCAGATTTCCCGATTGATAAGAAAAAGGGGAAGAGGTGCTCGCTGATGCCGATCTTTTTCTCCCATCATCTCCCGGGATGGAGGTATATCCACCTTTTCCAGAAAATAACCTGAAAAAAGAAGAGCCGTCTTTTGTTAGAGCGCGTAGAGCGGAGCCTCCTCGCGGAAAAGGTTTTTTTCTTAAAAGATTAATGGGAGAAGAAGGACGAGAGCTTTGAGGAGCAGCGCTTGGCGTCACTCGGGCTAGCGATTGTTTGAGAGCCCCAATATAAAGGGGTTGGCCTAACATTTTTCGAATTTTGAAATCTCTCTCCACAACGGCACCTTTTGCAGGGAAAGCTGATAAATCTTTTACGACGGCATCGATTCCTTTGCTATGAAGATCGTGCGCTTCAGGATTAGTAAGATGAGCAAAGAAGCGTTGACCACTTTCTAAAAGTCCCTCTGGTTGTTGTGAGTCGCTATAGTAATAGGGAGTTTGACCGTTTTCACCTTGGCGATACTTGATTTCGTCTTCGTCATTCCATGTTTCAAGCGCGTGGTTTAAGGAAGCAGCCATTTTTTTTTCGCTGCTAGGAAGCGCTGAAGGAATTCCTGCATAACCTCTGTTTGATGTAGAAAACATAATCGGGAAAAATTGTGACCAACGTTATGACATTTTTCTGAACCAATGTGTCTTATAAACCCATAAACCTATAAACTTGTAAACTTTTTCTTAAGCTTTAATAAAATTATCTTGAGGAGAGGGAGGTTTAGAGCCTTCTTCAAGAGGTTGTTCGTTGTTGTCTGAGGAGGATGATTCTTCTACGGGAGAGCCAGTGAGAATGGCTTGCCAGTGTTTAACCGTTTCTACAAATTTTTCAATGAGATAGACGAAGTCCGTTCCGTTCAAACTCAAGACAGGGAGCTGCAGGGCAAGGTAGGCCGTCTGAATTTCAGGACGAACACTGAGTGTGCCACCGTTAGTGCCAGACCAAAGAAAATTAGCTTCTGCAATTTTTTTGAGCATTTCCAATTCGTGTTCCGGAGAATAGGTTCCTAATTCCGAGAAAAGTTCTACAAACTGAGATTCCTCATCAAAATCAATGGTGACGGTGGGGCCATTTTCTAATTCGAGATCCAATTGAGTGGAAGGAAGGGGATCAGGAAATTCCGGAAGACTGCAATTGGTGCGCAGCGCTTCGAGGAGATCCAGATAAGGTGAAGAGGCCATAAAGAAAAGAGTGATAAAATATTCGAGCTAGCGCAAGTTATTAAAGTATGATTTGGCTGCTAATGGCTCAAAAAGTTTCTCTGTGCTGTTTGTGGTGAATTCTTTATTTTTTAAGCGTGCTCTTATCCAAAATAGATTTGATCAACAAACGTCCTTCCACATTGAGTCGCCCTTCTGGCTCTAGTAGGAGCGCTTCTCGCGTGAGGCTTTCGGCTCTGCTGTCATTGCCAAGATTCAGTTCTATTTTTGCGAGCGTTAAAAGTGCAGCCGCACGTGAGGTAGGATCAGTGGCCTGCTCCAAGGCCTTTCCAGCAGGAACCCTGGCCGCTTGATATTTTTCTTTTTTCATCAAGGTTTCTGCCAAGGCGATCATAACTTCGCGCGTGATGATATTGGGATTATTCTGAGTCATGACAAGATTGAGAAATTGCTCGGCTTGGTTGAAGTCGCCTCGTTCGTATGCTTTCAAGCCAATCCAGCGAGAGACTTCGCCAGGTATGACATTGGTTGGTAGTTCTGCTGCCTCACGAGCAGCGAGCTCAGGTTGTTCCAAGTAGTAATAGCAAAGCAACAATCGAAGGTTTATTTTTTCTCCAAATTTTTTAGCATCGAGCAGTTTAGCTTTTTTTAAAAAGGGAATAGCAGCTTGGTAGTTTTTTTCTTCAAACAAATTCCAGCCGATCCAGTAATTTGCTTCTGCCGCCCTGGTGCTCTTAGGATAAGCTGAGAGGAGTTGTTGGAAGGTTGCCGCCATGCCGTGGTTGTCTTGTTGGGCTTGTTGAGCCAAGGCTTTTTGTTGAAGAACCAGCTCACATTCGAGTGCCTGCGGATATTTTTCTAAAAAATGATCATAGTCAGCCAACGCTGATTTTAGGTCGCCTTGCTTTTGCTCTAGGTAAGCTCGTTGGATTAGAGCATCAGGCGCTGACGGCGATTCGGGATAGGTTGTTAAAAAAGTGGTGTAAGCTCCCAAGGCTGACGTTGCATCTCCGAGGTGTTGCAGTGACCAGGCTTCTTTGTAGGCTGCATCAGCCTTGAGCGTTGGTGTAAGGTCGGAATCTTTAACCGTAGCATAAGCTTTTGCAGCAGGGGTGTAATTTTCTTGTTCAAAAAAAACTTCTGCTTGAAGTAAGGTCGCTTGGGCTTTTTGATGCGCGTCTGAGGTTGTTAAGATGAAATCTTGAAGTTGCGTTAAGAGCGAAGGATCTTTGAGGGAGCGCAAGAGCAGGAGTCGTGTGAAGGCAGCGTCGTGTGCCGATCCACTTGCTGGAAATTCTTTGAGGAGTCGGTCATTGAGTTCTAAAGCGTTTTGAAAATGTCCCAGCTGCCGTTCAGCTTGAGCTGCGAGTAACAAAGCCTGCGAACATTCTTCTGTGTTTGAAGTAGCGAGGGCTTGAGGACTTCTCTCTAAAACTTTTTGATAATCTTTTGCTTCGTAATCAAACTGCATGAGGTGTAGCGCGGCAGTAGCGTTCCATGGGTCACCCTCTTTTAAATTGGCTGCTTTTTGGAAAAGTTGGAGCGCTTGTTCTCTGTTTTTTTGTTGAGAAGCAATCACCCCCGCTTTGACTAAAGCCTCTGCAGCGACTGTGGGAGGGCTTTCCGCACTAATAGAGAGATAAGTGTTCAAGGCCTTTTCGGAACGACCACATTTTTCATCGTCATTGGCTAGTTGCATCAACCCTCTCAATCGTTCTGTTTGATCCTCCGTTGTTTTAGAAGCTTCATAAAAAAGAGTCGTGGCTTTTTCCTGCTCACTTAATTCATCGTGGCAAAGTTTCTGCTGGTAGTGAGCTGCATTTTTAATGGTAGCGCTTTTACTGAGTTGAGCTGCTTGCTCAAAGGCTTTAATCCCTTTTTTTAATTCTTTTTTATCATGATAATACTCTCCGATACGATAAGCCGCGGAAGCAGCAACGTCGCCCGAGGGAGTTTCTTTTAGCAGCTGTTCATAGGTGGATTGGGCTTCCAAGCTTTTATCCAGGAAGCGGTATGCTTCAGCTAAATGAAACAAGGCTTCATCGCGATGTAAGTCGCCTGGCGTACTGAGTTGTAAAAACTTTTGAAATTCTACGCACGCAAGTTGATACTCCTTACGTTGGTAAAAACCTTCGGCTACTGCAAATCGAGCATCTGCAGCATTCTTTGATCTCAACGGCTCTACTCCGGTTTCTTCAACAGGGCTGATTGGGGAGGAGATAGCGGATTCATGGACCGGGGTCGCTTTTCGAATTTCTGGTATAGAGACCTGCTGCGTGAATAGCGAGCTACTTATGATCAAAAAGAAGCAGGCGAGAAGCTGAGGCGTTGAAATGTTGAAACGCTGAAACGTTGAGATAAAACTCATGTTGAATAGGGTACCGCAAGTTATAGAACTAATTCTCTTTTTTATTGTCAATTTTTATAAAGACTTTAACCCGGATATGTCACGGTGATTCTGCTGCGGCTTGCGAGAGCCTGATATATAGTGTATTAAATTGAAAAGGGCACGCGATAAGCTTGCTCTTTTTCCTTAGAACTGCGTTCTCAGATCTCACGTTATCTTGGGATAGCGCTTCGATCTTCGGCCTTGTTCTAAGAAAAAATTTCAGCGCTTCTAACATGCCCTTTTCAATTTAATACACTATATAGGCCCTGTCCGGAAAAGGTGAATTTTTGAAAGTGGATTGTTTTGATCGTACTTTTTCTCGATGAACAAGGTAACGATTACTCACTCGTTGCCATCAAAGCAACCAATCAGCCATTTTATTCACAT
>VHCR01000082.1 GCA_016871655.1 Verrucomicrobiota bacterium | reverse complement strand
GAAATAGCCAGCACGCGCGCGGCCCGTTCCCTTTTGACGCCATGGTTTGCGTCCAGAAAGATTAACGGTTCCTTTTGTTTTGACACATGCAGTTCCGCTGCGGCGATTGGCGCGCATCGCGACAACAACATCGTGAACAGCTTGTGTTCCTTTGCCGTTATCGATGAGTTCAATGCTAGCTTTTTTCGCCAGCTCTAGAGTTAGTAAATGTGATTTCATGTTATCGTCTCGTTGAGGCAATCAATTAACTTTTTTTAGGTGCTGCTTTTTTCTTAGCAGGACGCACCATAACATAAGTTCCCTTTGCGCCTGGGACAGCGCCGCTGATGAGGATGACACCATCCGCTTCGCGCACCTGAACAATTTCAAGATTTTGAGTTGTAATGCGTTCGTGCCCCATGTGACCAGGCATTCCCATGTTTTTCCAAACACGTCCTGGAGTCAGGCGATTTCCAATCGCACCATTACGGCGATGCATCATTGATCCGTGAGTCTCTGGCTGACCAGCAAATTTAAAACGGCGGACAACACCCTGGAAACCTTTTCCTTTAGAAGTGCTAATCACATCAACAAATTGACCATCTTGAAAATTTGTAAGAGACCAAACTCCAAGTTCAGGAGCTGATGCTCCTTCCGGCAAGCGAAACTCACGTTGAAAGCGTTTTGGAGCTGACCCTGCTTTTTTGAAATGCCCTAACTGAGCCTTCGTTGAACGATGTTCTTTTTGATCATCAAAACCAAGTTGTACAGCATCGTAGCCGTCATTGGCTTTAGTTTTGACTTGTAGGACTTGATTGTCACGAACATCAACAACCGTCACAGCACGCACAACACCTTTCGCGTCATAAACGCGGGTCATGCCAATTTTTTTTCCGAGAATTCCGAGAGACATAAAAGAAGAGTTGAGAGGTTGAATTTTTGAAGCGTTTGAACCTTTTTGAGCATGAACGTTTTTCAACATTTCAACGTTTCAAAAGCCGCGGAGCGGCGTTCAACAAAATATTCGTTATTAAATTTTATTTTATTAGTTAATTAAATTTTCTTAGCAGTTACGTTAGATCTTAATCGAGATATCCACGCCAGCTGGCAGATTGAGCTTCCGGAGCTCATCAACTGTTTTGGCTGTTGGCTCAACGATGTCGAGCAAGCGTTTGTGGGTTCTGATTTCAAATTGATCCATCGATTTTTTGTCGACGTGAGGAGAACGGTTTACGGTAAATTTTTCGATATGGGTAGGAAGAGGAATCGGCCCAAGAATTTTGGATCCGGTGCGCTTCGCTGTCTCCACGATTTCCAAAGCGGAAATATCGAGCAGGCGAAAATCAAAACCTTTCAGTCGAATACGAATGCGATGTCCAGCGGCCATAAAAGTTAAAGTGAAAAGTTTAAGTTAAAGTTAATTCTTTTGATCGAGAACTGCTGCCAAGACTTGCGCTGGCACTTGTTCAAAGTGGGAAGGTTCCATCGAGTAAGCAGCACGGCCCTTGGAAAGGGAGCGGATTGCTGTTGCATAACCGAACATCTCGGCAAGAGGAACCTCTGCATTGACGCTAGTGCTGACTGTTTTTGTTTCAATCGACATGATTTTTCCACGACGACGATTCAAATCACCCATGATATCACCTTGATATTCTTCAGGAGTGATCGCCTCGACTTTCATAATCGGCTCGAGAAGGATTGGCTTTGCTTTTTTCAAAGCATCCTTGAGTGCAAAAATTGCTGCCATCTTGAACGCAAGCTCGTTGGAGTCAACATCGTGATAAGAGCCATCGATGATGTCAATGTGAAGGTCAATGACAGGATAGCCACCAACAACACCGTTGAGCGTCGCTTCGTTGAGACCTTTGATAACGGCTGGAATATATTCTTTAGGAATAGTTCCACCGACGACTTTGTTTTCAATGGTAATTCCTTTTCCGCGCTCGTTTGGCGTGGTCTTGATAATAACGTGTCCGTATTGACCACGACCGCCGGATTGTTTAACGAGTTTACCTTCACCATCTGCAGGCATGAGAGCGGTTTCTTTATAAGCGATCTGAGGCTTACCGGAAGCAGCATCAACTTTAAACTCACGCAACATACGGTCACGGATAATTTCAAGGTGGAGTTCACCCATTCCAGCGATGATCGTCTGACCAGTGTCTTCGTTAGTGAAGACGCGGAAGGTCGGATCTTCTTCAGAGAGGCGTTGCAATGCGTTGGCCATCTTTTCTTGATCAGCCTTCGTCTTCGGCTCAATCGACATCGAGATAACCGGATCCGGGAAGGAAGGTGGTTCTAACAAAATAGCATGATCTTCATCGCAAAGAGTATCACCTGTTGTGATATTTTTAATACCGACGATTGCGGCGATGTCACCAGAGTAACAAGTGTCGATATCTTCACGCTTGTCAGCTTGAATCTGAATAAGACGGCTGATCCGCTCGCGCTTGTGCGTACGAGGATTGTAGACAGTGTCGCCTTTGCTCAATTTTCCGGAGTAGACACGGAAGAAAACAAGTTTTCCAACGAATGGATCACTCCAAAGCTTGAAAGCCAAAGAACAGAACGGCTCAAAGTCGCTTGTCGTAGCAAGTTTTTCGTCACCAGTGTCAGGATCTTGACCTTTTGCGGCCTCAATGTCGATCGGGCTTGGAAGATAGTCAACAACGGCATCAACAAGATATTGAACACCTTTATTTTTGAATGCGGAACCACCAGCAACAGGAACAAAACGATTTGCAATTGTTTGCCGACGGATTGCTTTTTTCAAATCTTCACGCGTCACCGGCTTCTCTTCCAAGAAAAGATTGCCGATTTCTTCGTCAAGATCCATCATTTGGTTCACCAAATCATCGTAGGCGGCCTTCGCCATGTCGATATGTTCTGCAGGAATCGAGTCAATTGTGTACGTTGACCCCATACTGCTATCATCAGCGTAGAGAACAACTTTTTGGTTCACAACGTCGATTTGTCCACGCAAGTTGTCTTCAGCACCAAGCGGAATCAAGATAGGCCAGGCATTCGCGCCAAGCTTCGTACGCATATCGTTCACGGCGTTCGCAAAATTGGCACCGGTACGATCCATCTTATTGACAAAAGCAATACGAGGAACACCATACTTGTTGGCTTGGCGCCAGACTGTTTCAGATTGTGGTTGCACACCGGCAACACCACAGAACACGGCAATCGCACCATCTAGAACGCGAAGAGAACGCTCTACCTCGGCGGTAAAGTCAACGTGACCGGGGGTATCGATAATGTTAACGCGCTGACTGATATTTGGGAAAAGCTTGACAACATCTTCCTCAACGCGTTGTTTCCAGCTGCAGGTTGTCGCCGCCGAAGTAATCGTGATACCACGCTCACGCTCTTGCTCCATCCAGTCAGTAACGGTTGTCCCTTCGTGCACCTCACCGATTTTGTGAATCATGCCGGTGTAGAAAAGCACGCGCTCTGTCAACGTAGTTTTACCAGCGTCAATGTGAGCACAAATTCCAATGTTACGCGTTCTTTCGAGCGGAAAAGCGCGGTCCGGAGAATTCGGATTGGAAGGAGGAGTCTTAGACATAAAAACTGAAATCAAATAAATTTAAAATAGGACTACCAGCGGAAGTGAGCAAAAGCTCGGTTAGCTTGCGCCATCTTGTGAAGATCGTCCCGCTTTTTAATAGCAGCACCTTGGCCGACAGAAGCATCTTTGAGCTCATGAGCTAACGCCTTCGCCATTGGAACACCTTTGCGCTTGCTAGCCAACGTCACAATCCAACGCATCGCTAAAGCAAGAGAACGATCCATCGCCACTTCCATTGGAACTTGATACGTGGCACCACCAACACGGCGGCTCTTCACCTCAAGACGAGGGCGGACATTTTCGACGGCCTTAGTCAGCACATCCAAAGGATCGACAACCTCAGCGCCAGAACGAGTGGTTTCAATAGCGGTGTAAACAATCTTTTCAGCAATCGATCGTTTGCCGTGACGCATTACCGAGGTAATAAGACGCGCAACCAACGGATTGGCATACCGAAGGTCTTGTTTAACTTCTTTATGGATGACGCGTTTACGGCGGGACATAGGAAAAAGGGTTTAGGTTATAGGCTCTGAGGCGATCTAAGCCTTGCTTTGCAAGGCGGGTTTATAAAATTCTTTGTGTGTTTTTGTGTGTATTACTTTTTCTTAGCGGCTGCTTTATCTTCAGCACCAGCTTTAGGACGTTTAGCTCCGTATTTGGAGCGGCTGCGGCGACGGCCGTCAACACCAAGGCTGTCAAGCGTTCCACGAACGATATGATAGCGAACACCGGGAAGATCTTTTACACGTCCCCCACGCACGAGTACAATGGAGTGCTCTTGAAGGTTGTGCCCTTCACCAGGAATGTAAGCGATAACTTCTTGTCCATTTGTCAAGCGAACCTTCGCAACTTTGCGCAACGCAGAGTTAGGTTTCTTAGGGGTACGAGTCATAACCTGAACGCAAACACCACGACGCTGTGGGCAATTAACAAGAGCTGGCGATTTTGATTTCACCAAAACTTTGCGGCGTCCTTTTCGTACGAGTTGATTAATTGTCGGCATAAAATTCATTTGGTCTCGCACTGCTCCCCAGCTTGTTTTCAAGCGATTCAGAAAGCCGTGCCTTCATGCTCATGAAAAAACTTCATGAAAGACCGGACGGGAAAGTTTAGAGAAAAAAGCAAGAAGCGCAAGAAGAATTTTTGATTTTTTTCATTTTTTTTTATGCATAAAAATGACGGGGCTTTTCGAAGGAGCAAGAAGCCTATAAAAGGTTACACTTTTTATATAGTGTACTAAATTGAAAAAGGCGCGTTAGAAGCGTAGAAATTATAAGAACAAGCTCTATCGCCCAGATAATGAGAGAAGATCGTATTAAAGCATCTGCCGATCTTCTAACAAAAAAGACTCTTTTGATAATATCAACAAAGAAAACTGAAAAGAAAAAACAACACACTTCAAAACAAGAAAAAAAAGCAAAACGAAAAGCAAGGAAGGCGGAGCGAAAAGCAAAAAAAACTAAAAGGAATCTCTAAATTTTTTCTCTGTTCTTTGTGGCCAATGCCCCTAAGTTGACGGCAGTGACTGAACTTCCTCATCTTGAACGTTGATCACAAAACAGTACGTCCTCTCATACTGATAAACAGGATCAAGCCCAGCGGCTGTGAAGAGAACAACTTCCTGACCGAGAGCAACAGCGCAATAATGAATTTCTATTGATGATCCTTGATTCAGGCTGTTGAAAGTACTTCTCGACTCCTCGACTAAAGGTTGCGTCGGCATTGGCGTCCCTGCTGGAATATTCGTACCGGACGGTAACAGTACTTTTGTGAGCATGATGGCGGTCGACCATATACTTTGTTCTGCTAAAGCCAATGAGAAAACAATCGTGTCTCCTTTCTGTATGACGATCGGAGTAGCAACATCTGCTTCCGTGATTGTTTTGGTATCAGCATGGAGAATGGAAGGAAGAAAACAAAGAAAAAGGAGAAGAGAAGGAAATTTCATGCGGCTATAACTACTCGATCAAAAGAAGCATTGTCAAAATTTTTCCCACTCTTTATCAACAAGCTAGGCTTGATATTATTTTCTGACATCCTGTACCCTAAATCGCTATTCCCTAACACACTGAAAAGCTGTACCCTGCAACCCATTTCCATGCTCCTCGGCTCTCACATCCCCACGGTTGGCGGCGTCGCCAAAGCAATTGATCGCGCCACTGGCATTGACTGCACGGCGATGCAGATCTTTGTAAAAAATAATATGCAGTGGTTTGCCAATCCATTTTTGGAGGAAGAAGTAAAATCTTTCACGCAACATCCACTGCGAAAAAAACTCGGCGTCGTAATTGCACACGCAGGCTACTTGATCAACCTCGGCACTGAAAATTCCGAGAATCACGAAAAATCGCTCCGCTCTCTCGGCGAAGAACTTCTTCGTTGCGATCAATTGGACATCCCCTATCTCGTTCTCCATCCCGGATCACATCTTGGCGCTGGGGTTAAAAACGGAATTCGCTGTGTTGTTCAAAGTCTCAATCAAATTCACGCCGAACATCCGAAACTCAACGTTCGCATCGCTCTGGAAACAACCGCAGGCCAAGGAAGCTGCCTCGGTTCTCGTTTTGAAGAGCTCGCTGAAATTTTAGATCGCGCGAAAGCCCCAGAACGCCTCCGCATCTGCCTCGATACGGCTCACGTCTTTGCCGCTGGCTATGATCTTTCCGAACAAGATGGAGCAGAAAAAGTTTTTAAACAGTTCGACAACATCATTGGCCTCCAACAACTCTGCGCGCTTCATATCAACGAATCCAAGGCGGCACTTGGCTCCCGCGTCGATCGTCATGAAAATTTGGGGCAAGGAAAAATTGGTCTCGATGCCTTCCGCTGGATCATGCGCTCTCGTACATTAGAAAAAATTCCAAAAATTTTGGAAACCCCGAAAGCGAAAGATTTGGCAGAAGATGTCGCCGCTATGAAACTTCTTCGAAGTTTTAAAAAAATTTAGCTTTTCTTCTCCTCTTCCAAAGCGCCTTGCACGGCAGCTTCAATCTCGGTGTAGAGAGCAACATCGTTTTTCAACACCTCTTTTGCAGCATCACGGCCTTGCG
>VHCR01000081.1 GCA_016871655.1 Verrucomicrobiota bacterium | reverse complement strand
CTTTTCCTGCCACTACTCCTCGATAAAACAGTAATGTCTTATTCGCTTCAATGCCTGGCGCCTCATGAAATTCAATTTCGATTTCAGGCCCGCGCGATTTCCATTCTTGAAAAAAAAACCATCCTACTGCGAGCAAAGCTAGAGCTGGAAAGAACCAGACCCAAGTGATTCGGAAGTTTGCATGCGTGATGACCTTAGAATTATCATCGGTATTCATAATTAAAAATTCACAGGGATAAAAGCGATGGAAAAAGGCTATAGGCTGTAGGCTGTAGACTATAGGAAGTTTTTAGATCAAAATGCATATTAAAAATCGTTTTTTAATTTATTAGAAAAATTTTTCTTTTTGAAAGAAGCTTGCATTGACCTATAGCCTATGGCCTACAGCCTACAGCCTTTTTTGGTTTCCCAAATCCAAGAAGTCTTATAAAGCTCATAAGAAAAAATATTACAAAGCAAAACCGCTGCAAAAAAAAGAGCGCCAGGTTCTGCATGAACACTCGCTAGCGTACCTAATTGTCCTACAGCGGCAATCACAGAAAGTAAAAAAATATCAATCATGGCCCAACTTCCTATTTTAATCATGGCGTGACGAACGATACTTCGTTCTCGTTGCCAGCGCGTTGTTCCGTGAAACCACAAAATCCAACCCGTTACGAGGAGCTTGAGCAGGGGCACTGCAATACTTGCTAAAAAAATAATCACTGCTACCGGCCATAACCCAGAATGATACATCTCCATCACCCCTCCCATCACGGTCAACGGCTGAACATCTCCATTCACCGTCATCGTCATCACAGGAATCATATTCGATGGAAAATAGAGAATCGCTCCGGCAACAGCTAGTGCTTTGACGGCTTCGAAACGTTGTTGATCGGAGGTATTCACAGGGATGGAAGGGATAAAAAAATTTTGAAAAATGTCGTTGCAGTTTATTAAGAACCCATGCAAGAAAAACTAAAGATCAAATTTTATTTTTCCCTTTATCTCTTCCATCCCTTCCATCCCTGTAAATTTCTTTCTTATTTTGTTCCATCTCTGTGAATTCTTTCCAAATATTCCAAAATGGCACCATAATCAAAATGCCTCATCGCCACAAGCGAGCTGAGCGCTAATACTGCAACCCACAGGGCTCCAATTTTCCATTCAATCGTCCCGAGTTGATCGAGTTTCACAACCGCAGCCATTGTTGCCACTGCAAAGACGGGCATAAGATTCCAAGGCGCTAACGCATTCACGCAACGAAGTGCTATAAAACTTCCTTTCCAGCGTTTTTGCAGGCAGCAACTTCCTAGCAAATACCAAAAAGAGGAGAGATGGAGCAGAGGAAGAAAAATTGCTGAAAAAAAAACTAAAAGCGCAAGGGGCCAATATCCTTGAAACCAAAGACTCAAAACCCCTGTAATAATCAGGTTTGACTGGGTATTTCCAGAAACATCAAAGATTATGATCGGCGTGATGTTGGCCATGAAGAGACAAATTAAACACATTGTTACGATCGCCCATACTTTTTGAAATAAGGAAACATCATAATATTTTTTCAATCTCTTCCCACAACAAGAGCAGATTAATTCTTCGCCGCAATTTAAAACGCGATCGGAGTAAGTTGCGGAGCAATCGGGACAGTTTTTATATTGTTGAAGTGAGGCATTCATTTCAAAAAATTTTCGGCATTCGATAAACAAAATGAGGAAATGCTTGCTCCGCATGAAAACCCCGTTTTTGTAATGTCTCTTCAACCGCTTGCAAGACGCCAAGACAAGCAGGCATGGGTACATCATCAATGATCATGTAACCACCATCAGCCATCTGTTTTTCGATCGCTGAAATAGCATAACGCGTGGAGGCCTCCACATCACAATCAATATGTGCAAGCACCACTTTGTTCATCGTTGGTAGTAATTTTGGTAGTGTCTCTTCAAACAATCCTTTAACAAGAACAAGATTGCTCAATCCAAGCTCACAAATTCTATCTCTCAATATTTCAAAAGAATTTTTTTCAAAGTCACCTCGACAATGAAAATCTATTTCTGCATTTGCATCAGGAATTCCTTCAAAGGTATCGAGTGCATAAATGGTTCCTGTATACCCGAGTGCCTGCGCCACCTTAGCAATAAAAACAGCGGTGCCACAGCGGTAACTTCCGAACTCAATAATATCTCCTGATCGATCACTAATTCCATACTTTAAAATCATAAAAATATTTTTAAGATGTAGGCCTCGTAGTAAAGTTTCTTTTTCAACGCATTGAAAACTTGATTGATAAAGAGGATCATGATCAAGAGCTTTTTCTAACCCACCAAATTGCAAACCCCAAGCGCGAGCTGAACCACCTACGACGTTGCGTCCTTTCATCAGAGAACCTGGAATATCTCGATGAAACTTTGTTAAGGCGTCGTGCAATGCGGGCCCATCAGGCATCTTTTCCAATGTCTTAATTTGTGAAAGAAGAGCGCTCATGATTTTTGAGGGGGCGCGTAACGATAAACAAAATGGGGACAAGTCTGCTCTGCATTAAGATTGTGTTTTTGAACCATCTCTTCAACAGCCTGCAGCACTCCTACACAAGCTGAGCAACAAACATCATCAACAATCAGATATCCCCCTTCAGAATGCAAATAGGGCATCACTGCCTCCGTGGCATATTTTACCGAAGAATAAGTGGCCCCATCAACATGAACTAATGAGAGGGGTTGGAGCGCAGAGCAAATTTGAGGAAAGGTATTTTGGAATTCTCCTTTGATTAAAACGAGATTATGCAAATGCAATTCCTTAACAATCGAGGCTAACCCCTCAAAAGAAGCTTCTTTAAAATCACCAGGGATATGCAAATCAATATTACTATCAGCATGAGGAATTCCTTCAAACGTATCTAGCGTGTAAACGGTACCCTTGATCCCCAATTCTCGCGCAACGAAGGCTAAAAAAACAGCCGTCCCGCCACGAAAGCTTCCAAACTCGATGATATCACCACTCCTTTCCTTAATACCATATTTGAGCAGCAAAAAAAAATTCATCAGTAATAGTTCATCTAATATTGTTCCACCTCGAACAAGATGAAATGCTTTTTGAAAAAGAGGATCCTTTTTAATAGCTTCTTGTAACTTTCCAAAAGTAAGACCACAAGCTCGCACATAACCAGCAGCAACGTTACGCCCTCCACTTTCTATCAAGGTAACGTCTTGATGAACCTCGATCAATGCTCGATCGAGCGCAGCTCCCTCAAGTTCATTAATAAAAGCAACTCGATCAACGTGGCTGGAGACTGGTGGCTGGAGACTGGTGGCTGGATTATACAAAAGAACAACTTATTTAATGGGAATACCTCGTAATAGTTTAAGTTGAAAGTTGAAGTTTAAGTTTCGTGCGCTTCGCGAATAAAAAATATTTTTTATTTTTTTCGCCGAAGGCGAGTCTTAACTTCAACTTCAACTTTTAACTTAAACTGCTACAAAACAGATTTAGAAAATTTGCTCTAACTAGATACTCAACGATTATGAAACATCCCCATACCGCTTCGTAAGATCTCCATAAGCCTCAATTCTTCGATCGCGGAAGAAAGGCCAGTGAGTCCGTTGTGTGTCAATCTGAGAGAGATCTAAGGTAGCAACCAATATCTCTTCACGATCGGTCGAAGCCTCTGCTAAGAGCGACCCATCAGGAGCAGCAATAAAAGTGCTTCCCCAAAATTCAAGCCCATCCCCTCCTGCTGGAGCCTCGTGTCCAATGCGATTCACTCCCATGACATAAACTCCATTGGCCAAAGCATGCGCCCGCTGCGCTAGCTGCCAAGCCTCGCGCTGATTTTTTCCATATTTTTTTTTCTCGGAAGGATGCCATCCGATCGCCGTGGGATAAAAAAGCATCTCTGCTCCTTGAAGTGCCGTAAGTCTTGCTGCCTCTGGATACCATTGGTCCCAGCAAATTAAAACGCCAACATTGCCAGCCTTCGTAGACCAAGAACGAAAACCAAGATCTCCCGGTGTAAAATAAAATTTTTCATAAAAAGCCGGATCATCTGGAATGTGCATCTTGCGATATTTTCCAAGATATTTTCCATTTGCATCAATGATAGCCGTAGTGTTGTGGTAGAGCCCTGGAGCGCGCTTTTCAAAAAGAGAAACGATCAAAACGATTTTCAACTCTTTAGCCAGCGCTTCCATTTTTTTTGTCGTTGGCCCTGGAATCGCTTCTGCAAGTTGAAAAAAAGTATGATCTTCGCTTTGACAAAAATACTCACTCAAAAATAGTTCAGGAAGGCAAACAACTTGAGCTCCTTGTTTTGCCGCTTTTCGAATCCAGCGTTCTGCATTTTTTAAATTAGCAGCTGGTTCTTTGACACAGCGCATTTGGACGAGGCCGACGATGGTGTGAGGTGATGTCATAACATTATCAGGGAATAAAACTAGCCTTGTTGCATCTATAAAAATTTTGAGTGCAAAGTTTGAGTTTGAGTTATCTAGGCTTCGCATTATAACAAGCGTAAAGCGCGAAGCCATACTTAAACTCAAACTCAAACTCTCAACTCAAACTCAAACTCTCAACTCAAACTCTCAACTCAAACTTGCTGATATTAAAACAAAATTTTTCTAAAAAAAATAAATCATCCACTAAAATTTTTTCTTCGAACTTTAAAATACAGCCGTCTCCCCTTCTCGTAAAATCCGCACTTGATCAGCAATCCCTAGCCCCATTGCGCCTGCCAGCAAGCGCTGAGGAGGCTCTTCCAGTGGCTCATAACTCAAAGGAAAAGTTCCATAATGCATTGGGATGAGAACTTTTGCTTTTAGTTCTTTAAAAGCTTGCAAGGCTTCTTCCGGATTCATATGAACATCACGCCCTGTGGGAGTGTCATAGGCTCCAATCGGCAAGAGCGCAACGGTGATATCTGCTTTCGCTCCGATTTCTTGAAACCCAGAAAAATAAGCGCTATCTCCACAATGAAAAATCGTACGTCCTCCATGTTCGATCAAAAACCCCCCAAAACCGCGGTGCTGATCGTGAAGCATCCTCGCACCCCAATGACAGGAAGGAGTCAAGGTGATCTTGATGCCATCATACTCAAACGACTCCCAACGTTGCAGTTCATGGATTTTTTGAAAACCAAGCCCTTTGACCAATTCTCCCACATGCTCAGGAACAACAATTGGTTGATCGGAAGCTACCGCTCTCAGTGTCTTTTTATCAAGATGATCGAAGTGTGCATGAGAAACTAAAACAAGATCAATCGCTGGCAACTCATGAAGCTCCAATCCGGGATGGCGCAAGCGCTTCACGATTTTTAACCACTTCGCCCAATTGGGATCGATGAGAATCGACTTGGTCTCTGTTTGAATTAAAAAAGAGGCATGTCCAATCCAGGTAACTCCGATTTGGTGGGAAGAAATTTCTGGCAAGGTCACAGCTGCTCTTTCTCCCTCGCGTCGCTTGAAGAGCGAAGGAATAATGACTTCCGTCAAATAATTTCTTTTGCGCCATCCCTCTCCAAAGCTCATGTCAGCGTGGTGAGCGGGGCGCTGATTTCGTTTGAGAAGATGAGAAATTTTTTTTGCAACCATGAATTTAGAAGATAGGAGATGGAAGATGGAAGTCGAGGCCTTCGGCAAAAGTAAAATTTTTATAATGTTTACGATAGTAAACCACAACTCCCATCTTCTATCTCCTATCTTCTATCTTCTAAAAAGCTTCTTTGTGGTGAATTCTCTTCACTTTTTTTCTCCAGCGCTTTCACTCTCTCAAAAAGTTTTGAAAGATTGTGAATATAAAAATTATTTTGCTTCCAAGTCGTTATCGATTTTGCTGGAGCACCGATCATGACTGCCCCAGCTGGAATATTCTTGCTTGCTCCTGCTTGAGCACCAACGATCGCTTTATCTCCCACTTCAATATGCCCACTCAAACCAACTTGACCTGCTAAGGTCACATAAGCTCCGGTGCGCGTACTCCCAGAAATACCAACTTGAGCGCAAATAATATTGTGGGGTCCAATCACGACATTGTGAGCGATTTGGACGAGATTATCGATTTTAGTTCCCTGTCCAATGTGTGTTCTTCCAAAGCGCGCACGATCGATCGTCGTGTTAGCCCCAATCTCGACATCATCCTCGATTTGAACAATCCCAATTTGTGGAATTTTTTGATGTGTTCCCGTTTTAGAATCATATCCAAAACCACACGATCCAATGACGACGCCAGGATGTAAGATCACACGATTTCCCAAAAGACATCGCTCTCGCACCGTAACATGAGGATGAAGCAGCGAATCTTCTCCAATTTTTGTATGAGCTCCGACGAAGGCGTGTGCGCCAATCACACTCCGATCGCCGATCACCACTCCCTCTTCAATCACCGCATAAGCAGCAATGCAAACATCGCGGCCAATCTGAGCAGTTGATGCAATCAAGGCTGTAGGATGAATGCCAGACTTAGGTTGATGTTCTTCATGCTTTGCCAATGCTCTGATAATGGAATCAAACGCTGTAGAAGGATCCTTGACTTTGATTAAAATAGAATCATGCTCCTCTTCAAAAGCAAGCGGCACCAAAATAGCTGCAGCTTTGGTCTGGCGTAGCTCCTGCAAATAACGAGGTGAATAAAAAAAACTGAGTTCCCCCCCTTGTGCATCTCGCAACGAAGCAAAACCGCTAATTTCTAAATCAATATTT
>VHCR01000080.1 GCA_016871655.1 Verrucomicrobiota bacterium | reverse complement strand
GTTCGGCCTGAAGTTTCAATAATTTTCCCGCGTAAAGAAAAACAGATTTTTCCGCAGTGGCGCGCGTTTTTTTCCAACGATCATTTTCCAAAGAAGAAAGCGAGGGTCTTGCTTTGCCCACGCCAACGTAACGCGAAACCTGCCATGCTTGATCGAGGGGCACAAAAAGTTTGGCCTCTTCTGCAAATTCCAACACCAAGACTTCCACAAGATCACCGTGAAGATCGGGCATTCTTTCAATGCCAGCGTAATGTGCGATCCCATATTCTGCGTGCACGACAAAATCTCCCTCCTCAAATTCCGTATAATCAATCGCAGAACGCGCCGCTCTTTGGTCTTCACGCTTGCGATGGGAAGCTCGCCACTGCTGTTGTGCGGATCGTCCAAAAATTTCCGCCTCGGAAAGAATAACGAGCTTCGCATCTTGGAGCAAAAAACCATCGGAAGAGCCTCCAGAAAGCAACTGCAGAGAGGTGCGAGAGATGCTTTCTTTTTCCGCGAGTTCGGAAAACCTTTCCCCAGCTGCTTCCGTGCTGCTAAAAAAGAAAAGCTGATACCCTTGCTCTTGCCATTGCCTTAGCTGTTTAAAAAATTCTTTCCGTTGTGCTTCCTGTGTTACAAAATCGCCAGCTGCAAAACTGGCAAAAGGAATTGGGAGGCAAATCATTTCATAAGAAACTTCTTTTTCATGAGGATCAACAATCCTCTCCGAGAATCTCAATTTTTTCCCAGGAAGCTGCTTGATGATTTTTTCTTCCTCTTCACTAAAATCATCTCCCAAAAAAATCACGAGATCTTCTTTTTTTACGTAGCTACTGAGCGGGACGCCAGCTCGCTCTGACTCTGCCCATTGAATTTCGCAAGCACCGAGAGACTCTAAAGAAAGCTGTGTGTCAGGGTCAAAACTGCGAATTGAAATGATTTTTTCTTCATCAAATTCCAAACGACATGGCAGCTCTTCTTGCCACGCAAAAAGATCAACGATCCCCCCCCGCACGGCATACTCGCCACGATGGGCAACTTGAGTCACACGCTCAAATCCAATCTTTTCTAATTCTTGCGCCAACTTTCCTGGAGCTCCCTTCCAACCGATTTCAAATTTTAAAATATCAGCTAAGATTTCTTGAGGTGCAGGAACATTATCTGACAAAGCAGCAACGCCAACACTCGCAATAAAAGATTTTTGTTGCGCAAGGTGACTCACAAAAGATAACCGCTCCGAAATCAACTCAGGATCAGGAATTCCAATTCCCTCTGCCGTCATTCCCAAAGCTGGAAAAAAAGAAAGGGGGTCTTGCCACTCATTCCATCCTTGAAAAAACCTCTCCTGAGAGCGTCCATCATGACTCAGAAACCAGATGGAATGAGCCTTTCCGAGAAACGAACAAAAAGTCGCTGCCAACAACGGCCATGCAGCTTTTGTGGTATGCGTAACGCAGCAAGAGTGACCACTCTTTAGCTGTTCAACAATTTTTTGAAATGTTGACGTCTGCGCAACTTGCGCCAGTAAATCATCATGAGACATGGAAACAGGTTACAGTTTATAGGTTACAGGTTGCAGCAAATTTATTTTCTTTGCGTTCTTTTATTTCTTTCCGTTCTTTGCGTTAAAATTTTTTTCTCTGTGGTCTTTGTGGGTAATTATTTTTCTCCCATCCAGGATTGTTACTGGCATCACGTTGAGTCGTGAGTTGGTCACGGCCATCGCAACAACTTTTTTTAAATCGTCTCGCGTGACATCAGCCTCGATTAAATCAGGAAGTTGCTGTCGCACTTGAGCCAGCACCACTCCATCACGCGCTCCGCGCGCGCGAGGTGGCGTGATAAGCCTGCCATCATCCAGCCAAAGGATCACATTTGCCATCGCTGCAGAAATTAAAAATCCTTCTTGATCAAAAACAAGCCCCTCCTCGGCACCAACTTGGCGAGCCGCTTCCAGAGCATTGAGATGCCCCCAATAATTTCCTGTTTTCTCTCCCCACAATGTTGTTCCGATCGGAGAATCCAACGAGACGACTTTAATTCCCTCTTTCAATTTTTCTTCGGAAGGAAAATCAGCCGCTTCCCAAAATAAAAATAAATTTGGCGTTACAATCGGAGAGCCAAGTGTCCCCTCTCCTGCTGTTAAAAATATTCTCAGCAATCCATCCTTCCACGATTCCTTTTTCAAAAAATCATTCAGACTTTTATGCCATGAAGCCTCCATTGGAAAATGATGGCGCTGCGCGGCTGCGATCAATCGCTCCCAATGCTCTTTAAAAAAAAGAATTTTTTTATCTCTAATCGCTAGCGTTTCAAACAAATGTTGCCCATAACGAAAACCACGATCATTGAGAGAAACACCTCCAGAGCAAGCTACCATCTCGTTTTGCTGCCAAGACCAGGAGGTAGAAGATGGGAGATGGGAGATAGGAGATGGAAGTTTTGATCTGCCATCACTAGCATATAAAGGAGGACAACATTTTTGTTGAACTTTATTTTGATTAATGCGCTGCATCTTTTCTCCTATCTTCTATCTCCTATCTTCCATCTTCTAACCAATTCCTCCAAATCGTCTCTCCCGTTTTTTAAATTCCTCAATTGCAGCCAAGAGATCTGCTTTTTTAAAATCAGGCCAGAGTTTCGGAGTAATATAAAGCTCACTGTAGCTCAGTTGCCAGAGAAGAAAATTCGAGATGCGATATTCTCCCGAGGTCCTGATGAACAAGTCGGGATCGGGCATGCTGGCCGTGGACTTCTTACATAACTCTACTGCTGACATGACTAGCTGCGTCGCGTCGGTGATCGAGTCGTCGAGTATTTCCTTATACACTCCTCCTCTGTGCGCCGTCGCTCCTTGCTTTTCATTGCCAGCAGCGAGTTCTGGAAGAAGTCCAGTGTAGAGATGATTGGCAATAGTTTCTTCAGTGATTTCTTCGACCGATAAAATTCCTTGTTGCACTTTTTGTGCGATCATCTTAGTGGCATCTACGATTTCCGCGCGAGCTCCATAGTTGAGTGCGAGCGTGAGGGTCAGCTTGTTGTTGTGAGCGGTTGCATCGATGGCTTTTTGCAAACGTTTTTGAATCGCAGGTGGTAACTCACTTAAACGTCCGATGGCATTAAAACGAATTCCATTTTTATTCATCTCCTCAATCTTATTTCCCAAATAATGTTCGAGCAACGTCATCAGACCTTGCACTTCAAGTTTTGGTCGCTTCCAATTTTCGGAAGAAAAAGCGTAGAGTGTCAGGTATTCTACCCCTGCTTCCAAGGAGCCATCTAAGCATTCCTGAACTGATTGAGCTCCTTGCTCATGTCCTTTAAGCCTCATCCAACCTCGTTCTTTAGCCCATCGACCATTTCCATCCATGATGATGGCAATGTGGCGTGGTGGTAAATCATTTTTCATAAGCCAAAATTATTTTCTATTTTCTGTGATCGCAACTTTCAGCGACTTAGCGACGATTTTGTTATCCAATAAAAATGTTTCCTTTCCCGGATAGATCACATCGAGTCGATCGAGCTTCAGCAATTCTATTGCCGCATGCATGGATTTTGTAGCTCGAGGCGTTTCGGTATATTTCATTTCAAAACCATATTTCTTTTTTCCATGAACCATTAAAAGATCTAGCTCTGCACCCGAAATAGGCATTGCGATCACCAAACCGAGCCAAAAGGTGCTCGATGCAAAACCCCTCCCACGATGCACCACATTTAGGATGACCTTGAAGCACGCTCATGGTCGGAATATCAAGTAAGCTGTGAAGCAATCCTGCATCTCGAATATAGACTTTGGGATGCTTGACGATACGCTTCCCAACATTTTCAAACCACGGCGGCAACGCTCTCACCATAAAAAGGCCGCTCAAAATATCCAAATGTCGTCGCGTTGTTTTATAAGATTCACTTAACGAGCGACCAAACTCTGAAGCGTTCCAAACACCTCCATGATAATGAGCCAGCATTTGCCACAGACGTCGAAGAGCCGCAGGAGAGGTTTCCAAACCGAAAGTGCGCACATCTCTTTCTAAAAATGTTCTGATAAAATTAATTCTCCACGACATACTATCGACATCATTCTTTGCCAAATAAGATCGTGGAAAACCGCCGCGCAGCCATAGCTTGGATTGATGTTGAAATCCAACTTCAGAAAGTTGAAATCCCGAAATATCAATAAACTCCACGCGGCCCGCTAAACTTTCTGAGGCATGTCGAATTAAATCTGGAGAAGCACTTCCCAAAATGAGAAAACGAGCCGGCAATGGCTTACGATCAGCTAAGACACGCAAGATCGGCAAAAGATCTGGTCGCAACTGAATCTCATCGAGCACCACCAATCCCTTCAAAGATTCTAAAGTTTGCTTCGGCAAAGAGAGGCGGGCTTGATGAGTTGGATCCTCAAGATCAAAAATAGTCCCCTTTTGTTTTGCTGCAATTTCACGGGCCAAGGTTGTCTTCCCAATCTGGCGAGGGCCCAACAAAGCGACAATGCGGCTTCTGCGTAACACTTTTTCAACAGAATTTTGTAATGATGACCGTAAAATCATTTCATGAAAAATAGACTTTAAATGTCTATTTTTCAAGAAATTTTTGCATCTGTTCAGATGCCTACTCAAAAGCAATCTCCTGTAGGATCACGATTTTTTAAGCCACAACGCCCCCCACTTTCCTTGAATGATTTCTCGATTTTTTTTCAACCCAAGTTCAGCAAAACAGTTTTCGATTTGTGGAATCTCTTGTGCAAAAATTCCTGAGAGAATCAAAGAACCTTGAGGCTTTAGCGCTTTCACAATTTTAGGAGCTGCTGCTGTCAACACCGAAGAATAAATATTTGCCGCGATCACATTCCATGTTCCTGGAATCTTCCATTTCAAGATATCAGCATGAAGCCATTGAGATTTTAAAAGCTCATTGGCTTTAGCATTAGCTCGCGCGACTTTCACACAACGTAAATCAAAATCAACTCCAAGAATTTTTTTGGCGCCGAACAACTCTGCAGCAAACGCTAAAATTCCAGAACCCATTCCAAGATCGAGGAACGACCAATTTTTTTGAGGGAACTGAGAAGCAATCTCAGAGAGAATTCGAAGACACCCCCGTGTCGTCGCATGCTCGCCTGTTCCAAAAGCCATCTCCGCCGGAATCAAAAGCGGATAACCTTTTTTCTTTTTGTGATCTTCCAAAAATAGTTCTCGATCATTGTGCAGTCTCAATCCACCAGCAATAACGATAGGCTTGCGGCGCTTGATTTCAGGAGGCTTCCAGGACGCCATGTTAAAAGGCCGTACGGAGCCACCAAAAAGTTTTTTTAACTTCCTAGAAGTCTCTTGATTGGTATAAACCTGCAAGCGTAAGGTACGTGATGCAGGAAATGCTTTTATTACGAGATTCTCAGGACCTGCGAAGCGAAGGCGCTCCACCCAAGCATCCTCGTGAATTTTAGAGGTCAGCCGCGTCCAGAGGTGAGTGATAAACATTTGAAGATGGGAGATAGAAGTAGTCTTTAGCAAACAGTAGATAGAAAATGAAAATTTATTTTATCACTTGCCTGCTTTAGCAGGCTTCAACTCCTATCTTCCATCTTCTATCTCCTATCTTCCATTATTAATCCACATCGTCTGCTCGCGGCCCGGACCAACGCTGACGATCCAGAGTTTGGCTCCAACAAGTTTAGCAATTTCTTCAAGGTAGCAACGAGCTTGAAGAGGAAGATCACTATATTTTTTGCAATCAGTTGTAGAAGTCATCCATCCTGGCATTTTCTTGTAGACAGGCTTGCAACGCGCTAATTCTTCCGCATCAGTCGGAGGAATGTTTAACACTTTGCCACGACCATCGATCTTGTAACCGGTACAAATCAAAATTTCTTTGACGTTATCCAATCCATCAACATTGGTCACCGCAAGACGATCAACACCATTGACCATGGTTGCGTAGCGCACCGCCACGGCATCAAACCAACCGCAGCGTCGGGCGCGACCTGTGGTCGCTCCAAACTCGCGTCCCATTTTGTGAAGCATATCACTCACCGCAGCATTTTCAGTGGGAAGAGGTCCCTCTCCCACACGCGTAGTGTAGGCCTTGAGGACACCTACCACTGAATCGATACGATTTGGAGGCACTCCTGATCCGGTGCAAGCACCGCCAGAAGTTGTGTTGGAGCTGGTAACAAAAGGATAAGTTCCATGATCTAAATCGAGAAAGGTGCCTTGCGCCCCTTCAAAAAGAATATTTTTTTTCTTCGCTATCGCCTCATGCAAATAAGCAACGGTGTTCGTCACAAAAGGTTTTAGCGATTTTGCTGCCACTTGATAGTCTTTCAAAACTTTTCCAAACGAGAGTGGCTTTTCACCAAAGTTTTTCAAAACAAGATTATTTTCTTTGATGCGCAAACGTAATTTTTTTTCAAAAACGTCAGACCTCATCAAATCTGCTAGGCGCATGCCAACACGAGCCGCTTTGTCGCCGTAAGCAGGACCAATGCCACGCTTCGTCGTTCCAATTTTATTTTTTCCTTTCATCCGCTCGCGCCCCTCATCAATCGCACGATGATAAGGCATCACCAAATGAGCACTCTCGCTGATGAGAAGATTTTTATCAACTTTGATGCCTTGTGAACGTAAGCCTTCGATTTCTTTTACGAGTGCAATTGGATCAATCACGACGCCATTGCCAATGACACAAATTTTTCCTTTTCTCAAAATTCCAGAAGGAA
>VHCR01000079.1 GCA_016871655.1 Verrucomicrobiota bacterium | reverse complement strand
TTCGTTGCTTATGCCCAAACTTTTTCGCCCTCAGAACCCCTTAAAAAGAGCCTCTGGCTAATCCCGGACAGGGCCTATTTAGAATCGATTAGTGCACTCGAAAAAACGGGAGAACCAACAAGTTCTGTCATACAACTTTTTAACTCTGCCGCGAGGTATAGTAAAATAGCAGCTCAAGAGCTCGAGGAAGAGCCATTCCAAGATAAAAATATAACTACCTCTTTGGTTGGATCTGCATTGAATTTAAGGCTAGCCGCAAATGCTCTAAAAGAAGGGGATCGGGAGTTGGCAGATGCCTATCAGAATTGTGCAACGAGTCATTATTATTTTGCTGTAACCAATAAGCCAGAGTTAGTAGAACACTTACCTCTCCAGCTTCGCTTAGGCTTTAGAAAAGATTCTTCTGTGAGTGATGCAGTGAGGAACTACTGGGAGCAGGTGACGATTGATAATCATAAAAAAATCAATGAGCTTCTTGCCGTACGCGGCTCAGCATTAAGTCACTAATACCATCTTCATGAATTAGCTGGACTATAGAGCGCAGGAGTTTTGGCAGCTGACAAGACGGAAGAGCGAGCACTACCTTCTGGTAACGTGAGTGATGACAAGGCAGTCAGATGCCAATAAGAGCAAGCTCAATAGTCCAGATAATGAGGAAAGATGGTATAAGAGCTGACCGCCAAGAAAGCAACGGCTATTTGACGGAGCTCTCTTTCTCCCGTATAGTAGACCCTTTATGAATGAGGTTCTAGATAGTTCAAAAAAGCGCGTAGTCGTCGGCATGAGTGGTGGCGTTGATTCGAGCGTGGCGGCCTATTTGCTGAAACAGCAAGGATGGGAAGTCATCGGCGTGACGATGAAGCTTTGGCCACAAGATTGCATGTCCCGCGCCGAAGATAAATGTTGTGGTCCTCAAGCAATCGCTGATGCACGAAGTGTGGCTCATGCACTCGGTGTTCCGCATTATGTCATCGATGAAGCCGTTCCCTTTGAACAACAGGTCATCAATTATTTTTCCGAAGAGTACAAATTAGGACGCACGCCCAATCCCTGCGTAATGTGCAATGAAAAATTAAAATTTGGCAACCTCTGGGACAAGGCTACCGCGCTCGGTGCCAATTACATTGCGACGGGACACTATGCGATCGTTGAGCACACGCCAGAGCGGGCAATCTTGCGCAAAGGCATCGATGGTACAAAAGACCAATCTTATTTTCTTTTTAGTTTGCGTGACGCCCAGCTGAAGCGCGCACTTTTTCCGCTCGGTCAATTGACCAAACAAGAAATTCGTGAGATCGCTCGAGAGCTTGGACTCAAAGTCGCAGAGAAAGAAGACAGTCAGGAAATTTGTTTTGTTCCAGGCAAGGATTACAAAGCCTTTTTGAAAAGCCGCGGCGATATCTTTCAACCGGGACGGTTTTATGACATGGAAGGAAATGATCTTGGGCCTCACGAAGGAATCGAACTTTTTACGATTGGTCAACGCAAGGGCCTGCCAGGAGGCTCTCCTTATCCACTCTACGTTGTCGATATCGATGCTGCTGGAGGACGCGTCATTTTGGGACGCGAGAGCGATTTGTTATGTGAAGCGTTTGAAGTTGACCGCCTAAATTGGTTGAGCGCCATTCCTGACGAAAACAAAACTCTTGCCGTCCGCGTGCGTCATGGACACGAGGGAGCGGGAGCAACGATCACGCTCCTCGACAACGATCGGGCTTTAGTCCGCCTTGCAGAGCCACAGCGTGCTGTCACGCCAGGGCAAGCAGCTGTTTTTTATGATGAGGATCTCATTATTGGAGGAGGCTGGATTTCAAAGCGACATCATTTATCAAAATGAAAAAAAAAGAAGCATTTCAAGATATCCCCTTTGATTCCATTGATGAAATCATTGAGGAAATCAAGCTCGGGCACATGGTGATTGTGACTGACGATGAAGATCGTGAAAATGAGGGCGATCTTATTATGGCGGCAGAAAAAGTGACGTCTGAAAAAATGGCTTTCATGATTCGCCACACGGGAGGTGTTGTTTGCATGCCGCTTAGCAACGAGATTGCAGATCGATTAAAACTCCCATTAATGACAGAAAAAAATACTTCTAAATTTGGAACAGCTTTCAGCATCAGCATTGAAGCGGCCTCGGGCGTTACCACGGGAATCTCTGCTGCCGATCGTGCTTGCACAATTTTAACAGCGATTCGTCCTGATTCTTCTCCTGAAGATCTTTCGCGACCGGGTCATGTTTTTCCTTTGCGAGGAGCTGATGGAGGCGTGTTAAAGCGCGCAGGTCATACGGAGGCCTCGATCGACTTGGCACAACTTGCAGGACTTCGTGCCGGCGCTGTTCTCAGCGAACTCATGCATGATGATGGAACGATGATGCGCCTTCCGGATCTTTTGAAATTTAAAAAAGAACATGGTCTCAAGATGTGTTCCATTCGCGATTTGATTGCCTATCGCCGTCAGCGCGAAAAACTCGTTGTGAGGGAGCAAGAAATTTTTCTCCCGACAGAATATGGAGACTTTCAACTTTTTCTTTATCGTGCAACACTCGATGGGCAGCAGCATCTCGCGCTAGTCAAGGGACCGATCGATCCGCTAAAACCAGCACTCGTTCGCGTGCACAGCGAATGTTTTTCTGGAGACATTTTTGGATCACAACGTTGTGATTGCGGCGATCAATTGCACATGGCACTGCAACAAATTCAAGAGAGTGACCACGGTGTGCTTGTCTATATGCGCCAGGAAGGACGCGGTATCGGCCTCGCCGCTAAGATCCATGCTTACAAATTGCAAGAACAGGGACTTGATACTGTCGAAGCTAACGAAAAATTAGGTTACCCAATGGACCTCCGTGACTATGGCGTTGGAGCGCAGATTCTATTTGATTTAGGTGTTCGTCAACTGCGTCTCTTGACAAATAATCCAAGGAAGATTGTGGGCCTGGAAGGCTTTGGTATGGAGGTTGTGGAACGTGCACCTCTCCAATCAGCCTCCAATCAGCACAACGAAAAATACCTCACGACGAAGAAAAATAAAATGGGTCATTTGTTTTGATGACATTAGAGCATTTTAAAAATGGCCACAGTTTTATTCACTACTGTCCGGTTAAAACGAGTTTGAGTTTTTATTACAAATAAAAGCTTAGTGAGTTACGAGGAAAAAAAAGTGTGACGCCTTTGAAGTTTAGAAACGCGTAAACGATGTTAGTGGCCTATGAATTCAGGCCACCATGTTCTTTCACAAATTGTAAATTTTATTCATCGAGAAAAATTACAACGTCTAGCAAGACGCTACGCACCCAACACCAAAACAAAACATTTTGGATTTCGTCAGCAATTTATTTGCATGGTCTTTGCGCAGCTAACGTGGAGAGAAGGGCTGCGCGATATTGAAACGTGTCTCAATGCGAGGCCCGAGTATCTCAATCATCTTGGATTTCAAAAACCAATTGCTCGATCAACGCTTGCCGAAGCCAACGAACAACGCGACTGGAGAATATGGCAGGACCTGGGTTTGTGGCTGATTGCAAAAGCTCGCAAGCTCTATGAGGCTGAAGATCTAGGCCTGGAGCTGGAGAATAGCATCTATGCTTTGGATTCAACGACCATCGATTTGTGTTTGAAACTTTTTCCTTGGGCAACTTTTCGTTCCACAAAAGCAGGAGTCAAAATGCACACGCAACTTGATCTTCGCGGCTCTATTCCTAGCGTTGTTGACATCACTCCCGCAAACAAAGCTGATGTGAGATGGCTTGACGATCTCATTTTTGAGGCAGGTTCTTTTTACATCATGGATCGTGGCTACATCGATTTCAAAAGACTTTTTTGCATCACTCAAGCTCAAGCTTTTTTTGTGACTCGAGCCAAAGATCATTTGCGTTTCACTCGTCATCACTCAACACCTAACGCTGATTCTGTCAGCGTTTGCAGCGATCAAGTAGGTAAACTAACCCTTCCAAAAGCTCGCGAAGATTATCCTGATCATCTGCACAGAATTCGATTTCATGATATCGAAAACAATCGCTATCTCATCTTTCTCACTAACAACTTTCAGCTCTCGGCAGAAGCCATTGCTAAGCTTTACAAGATGCGCTGGAGCGTTGAACTTTTTTTCAAATGGATAAAACAAAATTTACGAATAAAACATTTTTATGGCAACAGTCTCAACGCCGTTAAAACTCAAATCTGGATTTCCATTGCCGTTTACCTCATCATTGCTATCCTCCACAAACAACTCAAACTGCCTGGAAATTTGCACAGAAGTTTGCAACTTTTGAGCGTCCACCCATTTGAAAAGCTTCCTATCGATCAACTGCTTATAAAAAGCGAGTTTAAAATTGATGGAGTGTCAGGCTCTAACCAACTCATATTAAACGGGTTTTAACCGGACAGTAGTGAGTTTTATTTAATATGCTCTAGTCATCAAAATATAGCGGTTAAAAAAACTGTTTTTCTCGGAATCCTTTCTGCTACTCTATAACTTTCCCTCCATTATGTTTTCAACCATCATTTCACGGTTTCTTTTCACTTGCTCTACTTTTGTGCTCCTCTCTGCTTCGTTGTTTAGCATGGAGTTTCCAGGAAGAGAGAAAAAAGAGGAAGGGAAAATAAGCTCTCCCCCTCGTTCATCAGCAGAACAAACAGCACTCAACCGGAGAAACGAGGAGGCTCATGAACAAGATTCTGTTGAAGTTTTAGCAAGGAGTTTCGATTCTTGCCAGCTTGCCGATCCGACTGTCAACACTCCTCAACTCCAGCAAGAAAAAAGTTCTGCTTTACAAAGTCAGCCTTATTCTGTTACGGATGGAGACATGTATTCGGATTCTTTCAGCTTTTCTGACAACAGAGCTGCTGCTGCGAATATCACACCAGATGTTAGCAATGAAAAGAAATCCTTCCAAAGCCTAGGTACAGGTCATTTTCAGCAACATGCTATTAAAGATGCCTTACAAGAGGGAGAAAAAACCATACCGTTTGTAACACCCTCTTCTCCCCCTGGAAAAAGGTCACTTGGCGTTTTCAATTCAGATGCTTCTCCAGCTTCTCCTTTGGCGAGGCACCAACTCACATTTGAGTCACCAGCAAAAGCGGCACGGCCTTGCGAGCGCTTGCCTCTGTCACAGCAAGATATTCAAGCAGCAGTGCGTCATGCTGATGCTATTGTTGAACATGCAAATACTGTGAGAGATTCTTTTTATGCTGTTTACGATGTCGTGAAGCCAAAAGATTTCAAAAAATTAGAAGGTTTATCTGATGAATGTACTAATATCGATTCTGCAATTAGTGCACTCACTTCCATAAAAGAGAATTTGAAAAAATTCAATCCCTCTTCCTCTTATCCTGCAGATCTCTTATTAAAATTAAGATTAGCTAACACTACTGTTCAAGAAGCAATAGAGCGCGCTCATGCTACTGCTGAGGTTCTCACAAGTGACGAACAATATGGCGCTGTCATTGGCGAGGCCTTAACCTCAGCAAGAAGCATCATCCCTCAAGGCGCTGATTTACTACGACAGACTTCACTATTAACACAAGCACCACCATTGATTGATCAAAGCACTCTATCTTTCCAATATGGAGCAGAAGATAGAGCAGAAGACCTCCATGAAATTATTGATTCAGGACAGAAGATTCTTTGTGACAAAGCAAGCTTGATTGAAAATGCTACTACCCCCGCGTTGAGACTTTTTGGAGCGGTCAATGATACTGAGAACCAAGATGCATTAACGAAAGCTCGTGAGAAGGTCGAGGCGATGGCGCTCATGATGGAAGTTGCCATTAAAAATACACAAGCTCATTTAAGTCACTCGAGTTCTTCGACCGGCTCTTCAGTAAATATTATTTCTGGTAATAAAGAAATATTTTCTGCTTCCGAAGCCATGAGAGTATCAAGAGAGGCTACTCTGGAGGCTCTCCAAGAGATGAAGAACATCGTATCGCATGTCAGCGTCCACAGTGATTCATGGCCGTTAGATGTTTCTAAGATTTTAGAAAACTTAAGAAGCACTGATGCTGCCGCTGAAATATAAAGATCGAATTCGCTAAACTCTAAAAACCATGACAGAACTTTTGCAAGAGCTTGCGCAGTTCATCGGCATTCAAAACATTGCTTTTGATGCTCAAGGATTTTGCGCGCTGCAGCTTGAAGACAAATTTATTTTCATGATCCGAAGAGATGATGAGCGGCAACGCTTAGTCATGGCTGCTGAAATTGCGACGATGGCCACACTCTCTGGTGAGCTTTTAGCTGCTGCGCTTTCTTTTAATTTTAATAAGATTGCCACCTCAGGATCCTGGATCGCACTTGATCGCAAACGGGAAACACTTTTTCTTGCTGATGAATTTTTCACAGCCACACCCGAGCCGGGAGCTTTTACAAAATGTCTAGAAAATTTCTTTCAACATTACTTAGCTTGCCAGGGAATTTTTACACAAGAAGCTGTTGAGGCTTTGATGAAAAAAGAGGAACAGCCTTCATCGATCGAGCCCGACCAAATAGCATAATTTTTTTATGTCTTCCATAGCTCAACAGCCGATTAGAAGCATTGAAGAGTTAACAGCATTAGAAGGCTTAGCAACTGAAATAGAAGCTGAACGGCTTATTGGATCCGCTAATCCCGGTAAAATAAGCGCATTTCATCAAGGTCTCAAAAGCTTTAAACAAGGAACCGTAAAATTTCCAGACCCTAAACGACCTGGCACCAACCGTACCATTAAAGTCACATGGCATGAAACAGAGGGAGAATTTTAGCCAGGAGCAG
>VHCR01000078.1 GCA_016871655.1 Verrucomicrobiota bacterium | reverse complement strand
AGTCATTGAAGCAACAAGTGACTACGCACAATGCCTGAAGCCTCCTTTTCAAGAAATAGATGAAGCAACTCAAGCGCGCATGGAGGAGCACCTTTTGAATTGCAGAGGCGAAAAAAATATAGCCGAGAAAAAAACAAGATCGGCCTTGAGTCGAATAATATTAAATGAAAATATAGTTACAGCTAGAGAACTCTTTATTCAACATAACGCTCTAGCAGTAGAGCAAAGAGGGCGAGAAGAAGGACGACCTCAACCACGCGAACAAATCATCGACTTGTTAACGCGTTCGGCAGAGTTGTGTCAACAAGCAGCAGCAGAATATGATTCAATAAAAGCATTCTATCTCTATTCTGCAGGCGAAGCTCTTTCTCGAGCAGCTTTAGAAGCACAACGACTTCAACCACGCGAAGAAGCCATCACCTTCTACACTAGATCAGCAGCGTTGAGGCAACAAGCAGCAGAAGAAAATGATCAAATAAAAGCAGGCTATCTCATTTTTGCAGGCAACGCTCTTTATCGAGCAGCTCAAGAAGCACAAGAGATTCAACCACGCGAACAAGTCATCGACTTGGTGATGCGTTTGGCAGCGTTGAGGCAACAAGCAGCAGCAGAAAATAATCCAACAAGAGCAAGCTATCTCAGCTTTGCAGGCAACGCTCTTTATTGGGCAGCTTTAGAAGCAAAACAACCTCAACCACGCCAACAAGTCATTGAGTGGTACACTAGATCGGCAGAGTTGTTTCAACAATCAGTAGCAGAAAATAATGAAATAAAAGGGATGCGTCTCAATTGTGCAGGCCACAAACTTTATGAAGCAGCTTTAGAAGCACAACGATCTCAACCAGACCAACAAGTCATAGATGATCTATTAAGAGAGGCAAGAGAATATGAAGACCGTGCGACATCATGTTTATCATCATGCGCAATTAGCTAGATTCTGTTCAGAAAAATTGATTTTTGAAGGGAAGGTTTTATAGCCTTCACCATTGCTGTCCAAAACGATTTTTCAATTTGAAATAAGAAACTTTTTCATTGTTATAAACAGAGTTGAAATGTTGAAGAAATTTCATGTTGCTGCCCCTTCAACGTTTCAACGCTTCAACATTTCAACCAAAGTAGATCTACAAAGCACGTGAAGCTCTCTTACTTCAACTGGAGATTTCTATTTTGGACAAGAGTGATTTCAAATAACACACCGCTTCACACGCTCGCCGATCCCCGTCAGTAGATGCCACGAAATGGTTCCTGCTTTGGAGGCCAGCCAAGATGCGCTGATTTCTTCTTTTTTTTGTTTTCCCAAAAGGACCGCTTCACTTCCGACAAAAACTTTTCCTGCGTGTGAAATATCTACAATAATTTGATCCATCGTCACGCGTCCGAGCAGAGGGCAACGGCATCCATTGATTAAAACATAAACGTTTTTGTTGGAAAGTTGCCACGGATATCCATCAGCATAGCCGACAGGAAGTACAGCCACGGTTAAATCGTGAGGAGCTATAAATGTTTTTCCATAGCTGATGGTTGCTCCCTTAGAAAGCTTCTGGACCAAGCTCACATAGGCTTTCCAGGTCATAGCAGGCCTCAATAATTTTTGAAAAGCAGGCATCGGAGAAACTCCATAAAGCATCAGCCCAACACGAACTGCACAATGTGTTTCCTTTGAAAAACGAAGTACTCCTGCCGAATTGAGAGCATGAATCTCTGCGCACGGAGCTATTTTTTGGAGCTGCAACATGATTTTTTTAAAGGCAGCCAATTGAGCCCGCGTTCCTTTCACGTCTTCATCTGCAGAGGGAAGGTGCGTTGAAAAACTCTGGATCGTTAATGGCAGCTTCGCAATTTTATGAACCTCTTGCAGTGCCTTTGCAGCGGCAATTCCAAGTCGCCCCATACCAGTATCAATCATCACATGAATGGGAGCACGTGCTGGAGAAACTCCAGCAAAGGCACGAGCCTCTTCGAAAGAAGAAATCGTAGGAATAAATTTTTCCTTAGCAATGAGGGGATACTCACATGGTAGCGCTGCACTCAAGAGCATGATCGGAACTTTTTTAACAGCTTGCCGCAATCGAAGCCCCTCTTCGTAAGAAGCCACTGCAAAATAACTGACTTCGCAAGACAATGTTTTGGCGACCTGCTCCATCCCATGCCCGTAGGCATTGACTTTGAGAACTGCAATGACCTTTGCATCAGGTACTCGCTTTTTAACAACATCAATGTTGTGGCGCAAGTCAGTGCGATCGATCTCGACCCAAGTACGCCAGCAAGCTGGTGTAACCTTGGAGCCTGAGAGCTGGAGACTAGAGGTATTTTGCTTGTTTCCCATGGAAATAAATAATAGCCACAAAATAGCTTAAAGATCACAAAAAAATTATCTCTCTTTCTTTTGTGATTTTTTGTTCTTTTGCGGCTATTTCTTAGAGTCTGATTTCAGGCTAGGAACTCAGATCAGCATGTGCTATTTTGTACGTCATGAAAATTATCGTCACTGGAGGAGCAGGCTTTATCGGATCTCATGTGGTACGGGCTCTCCTTAAAAAGGGAGAGACTGTTACGATTATCGATAATTTTGATGATTTTTATAATCCTGAAATCAAGCGCAACAATATTGCTGACCTTGATTGCGAAATTGCTCCCGTTGACCTTCGCGATGAAAAAGAAATTCATCAACTGCTCCAACGCATCAAACCAGATGCCATCATCCACCTTGCAGCGCGAGCTGGCGTACGTCCTTCGATTCAAAATCCAAAACTTTATTTAGAAACGAATGTGAACGGCACTTTGAATTTATTGGAAGGAGCCCGTGCGAGTGGTTGCCATCGTTTTCTCTTCGCCTCCAGTTCTTCTGTTTATGGGCTTTCCAAGGTCGTTCCTTTTCACGAAGCATTACCATTGCCTCAAACATTAAGTCCCTATGCAGCGACAAAGCTCGCTGGAGAACAACTCTGCGGCAATTTTTCGTACCTTTATGGAATGAGAACCATCTGCCTTCGTTTCTTCACCGTCTACGGGCCAGCACAGCGACCCGACTTAGCGATTCATCGCTTCACTGATGCTATCAGTCACGGAGAGCCTATTAAACAATTTGGTGATGGATCAACACGCCGCGACTACACCTACATTGACGATATTGTTCAAGGTGTGCTCGGAGCGATGACCTACGAGCGAGAGCTCTTCGACATTTTTAATCTTGGCGAAAATGAAACCACCACATTGTCTGCACTCATTACAATGATTGAGCAAGCTGTTGGTTGCAAAGCGATCATTGAACATTTTCCAGAACAACCTGGCGACATGCCCCTCACTTGCGCCGATATTAGCAAAGCGCAACGCCTGCTTGGCTATCAACCAACGACACCACTTGCGATTGGAATTCCGAAGTTTGTGGAGTGGCACAAGGCTGCGAAGCGGCCTACTGTACCGCTTCGCAGCAGTTTAAGTTGAAAGTTTAAGTTTAAGTTAATTCTTGCCTACGGCAAAAAATAAATTCTTTTATCTGCGAAGCCTCGAAACTTAAACTTAAACTTTCAACTTAAACTAATTTTCACCAGCCCATGAACATCCCCTCCTTATTCTTCAGCTTGCTATTCGCAACAACTCTCCAAGCTACCCCGACACCCTACGACCAGCTGGTCGTCCCAGAGCACGGAGCGTACACGGGCGCATATGTTGATTTTGGAGAAGGAGAAGATCACGTGTCCTTGGAAGCGATGGAAGATTTTGAAAAACTTGTCGGAAAACATCAGGCTATTATTGGCTTCGGTTCTTTTTGGGCACGTCAAAAATTTCCTACTGACCAGATAAATTTGGTACGTTCTTACGGTGCAGTTCCTCTTCTTTACTGGTCGCCCTGGGATTCTCCTTTTGATAACGGCCAAGAACATGGTCCCGACAAGTTTGCCCTTGATAAAATTTTAAGTGGAAAATGGGATCACTACATCGATGCTTGGGCTGATGAAGCAAAAAAAGTTCCTTCTCAATTTTTTGTCACCTTCGGATGTGAGATGAATGGGACGTGGTTTCCTTGGTCAGGATATTTTTATGGCAAAGGGAAAATCATCGGGGATAAGAAGGCAAAACCACCGCTTTACGCTGGTCCTGAAAAATACAAACAAGCCTACCGCTACGTCGTTGATCGTGTTCGCGCACGAGGAGCTAGCAATATTCTTTGGGTCTTTCATGTAAACAATTATTCCTATCCGAATGGAAAGTGGAATCTCGCTGCTGCCTACTATCCAGGCCCAAACTATGTCGATTGGCTTGCCATGAGCCTCTACGGAAAACAATTTGACAAAGAGGATTGGGATCTCTTCGAGCCACTTCTCGAATGGCCTTACAAAGAGCTTTGCATGCTCGATCTGAATAAACCAATTATGCTCGCAGAGTGGGGCGTCGCCGAGCCACATGAACGCGATTTGAAGGGAGTTTGGTTTCGAGATGCTTTCCAAGCAATGAACGAAAAAAAATATCCACGCCTCAAAGCCACCATCGTCTGGCACGAACGCTGGGAAAATGCTGATGGAACTTTCAGCAACCTCCGCATTAACTCCTCTCAGCCTTCGCTCGAAGCTTATCGAACCGGCGTGGCTTCGTCTTATTGGATTGATAAGCCAATTTGGAAGAAGTAATCGCCGCAAAAAAAGAAGAATGGCCACAAAGAACACAAAGAGCCCAAAGAAAGAAGAACTAATTCTTTGTGTTCTTTGTGGCTAATTTCTTTTTTTAATCAAACATGAAGACGATGTAGATCGAAAACGAGAGCAGATGCACAAAACCCTGGAACGCATTTGTCTCTCCCTGGCTAAACGTAATCATGCAGTTGGCCAGCGTCATGATGAGGAGGGTGATATCTGCAGCATCAAGTCCGAGATGAATCGGATGTCCTATGAAAAGGCTGATTCCAAGGGCCGCAGGAACAGTTAAACCAATCGTCGCTAAGACAGAACCAAGCAAAATATTGACTGATCGCTGCATTTGATTTTTGCGGGCTGCTTGGATTGCCGCCAATCCTTCTGGTGCCAAAATCAGGACGGCAACAATAAATCCATCTAGTGCTGTTTTAATGGATTCACTCAAGAAGGGCGTTCCACTCCCTTGTTTTAAAGAAAAAAGAAGGGCTAATTTTTTAGAAAGACAAATCACTACTGGAATGTAAAGCAGCAGCAGCAGCGTGTGAAAAAAGATCAGACGCCCCTCTTTGCGAACAGCACGAACTGTTACTGAGTGTTGGTCTTTTTTCTTACCGAGATAAAGGATAGAAGACTCCAGGAAAAATTCGGTGTGCCATCGAGTTTGTACAGCTAAAAAAATGCCATAAATCACCGTCGAGAGAATGACGATCGACATGGCGTGGAGATTCGAAAAAAATCCATGTCCTCCCGTCGTGAAATTCGGCATCACGAGTGATAAAACGGTCAGTGGAATGATCAAACTCAAAAAGGCTTTTCCACCTTTGAGATTGAATTGTTGTTCATGAAAACGAAATCCTCCAATGAGCAAACAGAATCCCAAAATTCCTCCCAGAAGAATCATCACGACTGAAAACATGGTATCGCGCGCTAACGTTGGGCTCGTATCAGTTAGCATTACGGCCGAGATCATCATGACCTCAATCCCTGTCACTGCCAACGTGAGAATCAGCGTTCCATAGGGCTCTCCTAATTTTTCTGCTAAAATATCAGCATGATGCACCACCGCAAAAGAAGCCAGCATGATGGTGATAAAAATCCAAACAAAAAGCCCCACCTTCGTCCACCCGGCACTCGCTTCAACCCAGGCTGCGCCTTTTAAAAAGAGAAATAAAACTGTTCCATATCCTAGTAATAGGACAGATTCTCGAAGTTGGCGTTGTTGGTTTTTAGATAACATGGAAAGAGAGGCTATAGGCTATAGGCTATAGGATTTTCAGATCAAAACATAAACTAAAAAATCGGTTAAACTCATGAGTAAAAATTTATTTTTTGCCGAAGGCCTTACTTTAACCTACAGCCTATAGCCTACAGTCTACAGCCTGCTTTTAACTTCCTAAGATACTCCCAAAGTCGATCTTGCTCATCGATAAATCCACGTGCTGCAACGTAGAGGTCAGGGCGAATGAGAATCCAACTGGCGCTTGTGATTCCGAAATGCTGATGAGCCTTTCCTTCAGGATCGAGAAAATGAGTTGCCTCAACAGGACTGATAGGGAGGATTCCATGCCAGACGGCAAAGGGTTGAGGAGTTAGTTTTAAAACCTCCTCATGCTGCAACAATTCCTCCATTAGAGAACGCCTCTCATCGGAGAGATGCTGTCCAGAAAAGAGGAGCAAAGTATGTTCTGTTCTTAAAAATTCCTTCCAAAGCGAAACTTCTTCCCCTGTGCCTTCCCTAACAACAAGAGAATTGTAAGCTCGCCAGCCTGCTTGATACTTACGCTTATCCACACTCAAAGGATCGTGTTCGACTAGGTCACTCTTCGGATAATGAATGCTCATTTCAGAAAATTTTTCTGCCAGCATTTCTTGCAACGGTGGCACATGCAGAAAAATTCCGATGATAATGTCTTTAGCAATGCGCCCCAATTTACTGCTTGTAATCCCAACGTGGAGGAGTTTTGTTGTCTCCTCGACGAGAGCCTCAGCAACAGGATAACGCTCCTGCGAATAAGTTTCAGCAATCATCTTGGGGTCACTACTCCCTTCGAGCATCCATTTGAACTTCCAACCCAAATTGAAAGCATCTTGAATTCCGGTATTCATTCCTTGTCCGCCCGCTGGACTATGAATG
>VHCR01000077.1 GCA_016871655.1 Verrucomicrobiota bacterium | reverse complement strand
CCTGCTTCTGCAAAAAGTTTTGCAACTTCCCCTGTGCGTCGGATGTTTTCGCTGCGATCCTCAAGGGAAAAACCGAGATCGGCACACAGTCCGTGTCGCAGATTGTCTCCATCAAGAATCATGGTTGCTATCCCCTGCTGATGTAGCAAGGATTCCAAGCCTTTTGCAAGAGTCGATTTCCCAGAGCCTGATAATCCTGTTAACCAAATGACCATGCCAGGATGCCCCAACTGCTTTTGACGCATCTTTCGATCAACGGGACTTACACTCCATGTTAGGTGATCACTTTTAATAGAGTGATCTGCAGTGATATTTTTTTGCGAAGAGAGAATGACTCCGCCACCTGCCAGCCGTTCCTGTGAGATGATCGCAAAACGTCCCGTTGGTGCGATCTCGTGATAACAGTCGTAAATGAGCGGTCGTGTTAGATGGATTTTGACCTCTGCAATATCGTGCTGCATCAGAGAATGAGGATTCGCATGAATGATATGACTCACTCTTCCCTCTGAGCGCTCTGTTCCAAGTTGGAGGATGATAGAAATTTTTTGGGAGAGAGGCTCTCGATCTACCCAAAAAATTTTCGCACTAATGTCACGACCTTCGCAAGGTGGGGCTTCTTGGCTGCTGCCAATATGCCCCCGCTCTATAAAAAGCGGATCTTCCAAGCAGATAGCAACGGACTCCCCGGCAAGAGCAGATCGAGGTTGCTCTTTGCTCCTCCATTCTTCAATGGAAGAGATACGGCTCTTTTTGCGGCCAGGCCAAAAAATAATTTCTTCTCCGATGTGCAGTACTCCTGATTCGACACGACCAACAATGAGCCGTCTCTCATCAACTCGGTAGACATCTTGCACCATCAGCCGCAGCGGTTTCTCTTGGAGTGTTGAATTCGGTTTCATTTTTTCTAACGCCTCTAGCACGGTTGAACCGTGATACCAAGGCATCTTGTCACTACGCGTGACAATATTTTCTCCCGTGCGAGCCACGATCGGAATGATTTCTTGCGGCAATAGACCCTGCTGTTGAAATAATATTTTAATTTCCTGCGCTCTCCTCGAAAAAAAAGATTCTTCGCGATCTATCAAATCCATTTTATTTAAAATGACGATCACTTGATCAATCCCCATCAAACTTAATAAGTGAAGATGCTTTTTTGTCTGCGCTTGAATTCCATGGACAACATCGATGAGAAGAAGCGCCGCATCAGCACGCGTTACGCCGGCGATCATGTTTTTGAGAAACTCTTCATGCCCTGGCGCATCGATCATTACGTAGCTTCGTTGTGGAGTGCGAAAAACCAACTGCGTTGTATCAATCGTAATATTTTGTGTCTGCTCTTCGAGAAAGGCGTCGAATAGAAATGCTAACTCCATTCCTTTTCCATCAAGCGCCGCCAACTCCAGCATTTTTTTTTGTTCATCAGAAAGCGAATCAGTGTCGTGGAGAAGACGTCCGAGGAGTGTTGATTTTCCATGATCAACATGACCAACAGTGATGATGTGGAGAGGCAAAGAAGAAGAATTCACAGGGATAGAAGAGATGAAAGGGATAAAAGAAATTTAATAACATTGAAATATTCTTTTGAAAAGGGTCACCAAAAATTTTTGAGACCAAATTCAAAATTCAAAACTGAAAAAAAGATAAAATTTAAATATCCCTTTCATTCCTTTTATCCCTGTAAGTTTTTCTTATAAAAACCCTTTCGCACGCAATTTCTGCATCGCATAACGCTCCTGATGATCCTGAGCACGGCCAGCGCGTTCGGAGGTTTTGGTTTGAAGGAGTTCTTCGATGATCTCATCGATGGTTGATGCGGAACTTTCCACTGGCTTGGTGATCGGCCAGCATCCGAGGGAGCGATAACGTTTTCCCTCGCGAGAAAAATACATATCGGGGATAGGAATTTTTTCACGTTCAATGTAGCGCCAAATATCGACTTCCGTCCAATCAAGCAACGGCTGAACGCGGACATGTTCTCCTGGAGCCAACTTCACGGTGCCTTGATTCCAAAATTCAGGCGGTTGATTTTTATAATCCCATTCAAAATTATTTTTCCGCGGTGAAAAATAACGCTCTTTGGCGCGAGTTGCATCTTCATCCCGTCGAATGCCGGTGATCAAGGCCTCAAAATTTTGTTCCTTCATGAATTGTTGAAGCGCGACGGTTTTAAGTTCGTGCGTTACACGCATTGGATCATGTGTTTCGTAGCCGATTGATTCTGAATAAGCTCCCAAGCCCTGGCGTGCCTCTTCGTTAATTTTGACAATGAGATCAAATTCATGATGAGCTTGCGCCCACGATCGAAATTCCAGCATCTCCGGAAATTCATAAGTCGTGTCGATGTGCACCAGCGGATAGGGAACTCGTCCGATGAAGGCTTTCTTTGTTAGCCAGAGCAAGACATTAGAATCTTTTCCCATGCTCCACAACAAGCAGAGTCGTGGGAAGAGATGATAGGCCTCTCGCAGGAGATAGATGCTTTGAGATTCGAGCTGATCAAGGTGGTTCACAGATTGCAGATTACAGGTTGCAGGTTGTAGGTTACAGGAAAACTTTTTCTTGGTAGCATCATTTTTTTCTTTATGATTTGTTGGAGCTCCAATGAATTTAAAAAACGCTGACATTCTCTCCATCGATCAATTTGAAAAGGCTGATATTGCTGAAATTTTTTCAGTGGCAGCAGCGATGGAGCCGTATGCTCACCGGGAAAAAATCACACGCGTGTTAGAGGGGGCTATTCTTGGAAATATTTTTTTCGAGCCGAGCACACGAACGCGCATGAGCTTTGCGACTTCATTCCAGCGACTTGGTGGAGCAGTCTATGAAGTTGCTGATCTCTCTTCCACGTCGCTTGTGAAGGGGGAGTCACTCTACGACACAAGTCGCGTAATGGAAAATTATGTCGACCTGTTTGTGGTGCGTCATCCAACGCAAGGAGCGGTCCAAGATTTTGCGAAAGCAACGAGTCGACCACTCATCAGCGGCGGCGATGGAACAGGAGAACATCCGACGCAGGCCTTGCTTGATCTCTACACGATCATGAAAGAACAAGACCGCAGCTTTGATCAGCTCGATGGTCTTTCTATCGCGATGGTCGGGGATCTGAAACATGGCCGCACCGTTCACTCGTTGACGAAATTGCTTTCGCTCTTTAAAAATATTCGCTTCACATGGATTGCCCCAGAAGCGTTGAAGATGCCTGATTCTATTTTGGAAGAGGCTCGTCAACTTGGTCATCACGTTCACCAAACGGAAGATTTCAAAATGGGAATCGCCAAGGCTGATGTGATTTACATGACACGTCTACAAGAAGAGCGATTCACTTCGAAAGAAGAAGCCCGGCTCCATCGGGGTCGCTACAGCCTGAATCGTCGCACCTATGAGCAATGCTGCTCTCCAAAAACTCTCATTCTCCATCCGCTACCACGTGATCAACGCGCGAATGAAATCGATATGGATCTTAACGACCATCCTGCATTAGGTATTTTTAGACAAGCTGCTAACGGAATTCCGATTAGGATGGCGCTTTTTGCGATGATTTTGGATGTGTATCCGTTCAAATGAATGGACACTATCATCAACTAGGCATGAGTAGAAAAAAAGAATTCACCACAAAGATCACAAAGCGGCTTATGCCGCGCACAAAGAACGCAAAAAGATTTTTTTCATAAAAAAAATCTAAGGATTTGAGAATGGCAATTGCAGGCAGACTTGAAAGTTTGAAAACTGTGCAATGATAGAAAATTGAAAAGAGGATTCAATTCTTAACACTTAGATTTTTTCTATAGAAAAAATCTTTTTGTGTTCTTTGTGTTGCCGCTGAAAGTGGCATTTGCGTTCTTTGTGGTGAATTCTTCTTCTGGCTTAGACGCGCTGTGTGCGCTCTGTTTAAACACCCGTCGTTGTTGACGAAGCTTGTGCTACTGCATTAGCGACGGTTGCTGCCGTTGCGACTGAAGCTGCTGCTGTTGGAGTGAGCTTCAAGCCTGGCAGCAAGTCTCCCTCAGTTGTGCCAACGCCTTGCGTGCGGCGTTTGGCTTTACGATCTTCGGAAATACGGACGACTTCTTTAGCAAGTCCACATTTTTCCATGATGCGAATGAGGTAGGCGGAAGGATCAATTTGCCACCATTTCATGCCATGGAAAGCAGAGCGAGGAAAAGCGTGATGGTTGTTATGCCATCCTTCTCCCATCGCCAAGATGCCAAAAATAAAATTATTTTTACTGCGATCTGTTGTTTCAAAATCGCGGCCTCCAAAAGTGTGACAGATGGAATTTACGGACCAGGTCACGTGATGATTGAGGAAAACTCGAACAAGCCCGCCCCAAAGAAATCCTTCCCAACATCCCTTTTTAAAACCTTCGATCCCTCCTCCGTGAAGTGACAGGATCCATCCACAAACGAGCGTTGGAATTAGGAATCCGAGAAATACCCAAACCAAAAATGTTTTGCTCATGAACATAATTAAACGATCTTTCATGAGAGGGCCTGCATATTTTTCTAAATCAGGTTGAAAATCATCTAAAATCCAGCCGACATGTCCATGGAAGAAGCTCTTGACGGGGCTATGTGGATCATTATCTTGGTCAGAGTTAGCATGGTGCTCAATGTGAGTAGCCGCCCAATTCACGGCTGGGCCTTGCAACGTCATCGATCCCAAGGCCAAGAAAAATGCACGCACCCAGTCAGGGGCTTGAAACGCTTTATGCGTGAGCATCCGATGGTACCCAATGGTGATCCCAAAGCCACCTAAGATAAACATCACCAGCATGGTCAGAAGAGAGGGAAGGTCCACCATGCGATTCCATAAAAGGACAATGGCATAAACCGTCGCCAAGAGGGGTACCCAAACAACAATGGATAGGATGACTTTGTTTAGGGTCGAAGATTCTTTTTTACTCATAGGCATTAAGCCTACACCAGGACTATCTGAAAAGCAAGGAAGGGCTACTGTAAAAATAGCTTTTCAAGTTACTTACAATATGGAGCTATTCGAAGGATCTTAAACTTATAAAAACCATGAATGCACTCATTATGAATATAGCGGTAGCTTTTCTTTTAATTAGGCCCTGTCCAACTGGAGGCTATTTTTTAAACAGTCTAAGAAAAAAAGTTTTTCCCGTTGTTTGATCACTCAATAGTGATTCAAAAATTGTTGAAGTCAAAAAATATTCACATTTTTATCATTGAAGCGTCGAATTTTTGCAGAAGTTATTTTCTCATTCCAACGATGAGTTAAGTTTTTTGAAAGAGTTCCGTTGCTAAGCGGCTAGCGGAACAGTTAGCGGAGCTAGTTCCACTTCCTTCCATAATGCTTTGCGTGCAATAAGCCAAAGGTTGTGTGCTAAGATCGCCCACGAAACCTGAATGGCTCGATGTTCGAAACCTTTTGCTTTTGGGATTTCTTGCAAGAAGACATTTTTGACAATACCAACACGACCTTCTGTTTGAGCCCTGCGGCGAAGCATTCTTTTGAATTCTTTCTCCGTCAAACGATCGCTCAACTCTGCAACATCTTTGGGGCAGAGGGCATTGAAAATATTTTTTTCTTTTAACAATTGCTTCGTTGCTTTTGTAGAAAACTGACGATCTCCTCCCACTGCTTTGATCTTTTGGCCTGTGATTTGTTGGATTTCTTCACAATGTTTGAGAAGCAAGTTGGCATCTCCAGGAGAAGACTCTTTGAGTAACTCATGAGTGACAATGTAACCGCTTGCATCTTCAGCAATGAAAAGAGTGTTGCCAAATTCCACTTCGGCTCCAGCTTTGCCTCGGAGGATCACGTGAATATCCTTCTCATGAAGACTCAAGATCTTTTCCTTTGAAGCAACTTGACGAGCTCCGATGATCCTCTCATGAGCTTGTTTCATAGCTTGCGGAAGCTGCGCAATAATATGATCCAGGCCACGCAATATGAATTGAGTTTGCTTGCGACTGAGATCCGTTTGCTGCCACTCTTCATCCAGAGCTCTGCGATACCCTTTGGCATGTTGTTCTACTTTTCTAAGCAACTTTTTCATCAAGCGAAAAATTGCTTTTCTTTTCTTGTTGCTCCCTTCTTGACGACGTACAGAACTCATCGCAATACAAAGCTTGTTGATTTCTTTGATAAAACTCATCGGCTCTGGCATCCGCTTTCTAAGGCCATGGCGGCGGATAGTAATGATACGTTTCATCAAACTACGAACTGCATCGCGCATCAAAATCCAATCTATTGGAAAATGAATGTTGGCTTCCAAACATGTTGTATCTGTGTAAAAGACTTCCATCTTGATGACTTCTTCAAGCCCCATTTCTTCAGCCTGCTTTTCATCTGCTAATGCCATGGTTAGTTTGTTCAAAAGCTCTTTTATTTCTTCTGCACTCAACCAATGCTCATAACTTTGTAAGGAACTCTTGCTGGGAATCCTCACTCCTCCCAGCTCTGCAAGTTTACAAAAATGTTGAAACAGACAACATTCTGCCAAGCGTTTGCTCATCCCTCGAAAACTCTCTCCCAATAAACTTCTCAAGATGTTGTAACGCAGCACACGCTGGCTGAGCACCGCATGGTAGCTCTTCATCCAAGGGGTCACTTCCTTGCCCTCTTCCTTCATTCTCTCTTCATATTTGATCAAGCTTTTCTCAACAAAATGCTTTTCCAAACCGCTCTTCTCTAAAACTCTATTGATCCGATCCAGAAGTTCAACTTCCTCTTGGTATTCTTTGCATCCAAAAATTAAAGGAAGTGCTGGACTAAAGGTTTGTTGGATGGTTACGATTTGGTTTGTTGATGCGATTATTTCCATGGTTTGATTGATTCTCTACCATTATAAAGCATCAATTTTGGGCATAACAGCGAATTTCGTTGCTTATGCCCATCTTTCTTTCGCCCTCAAACCCTCATAAAATCTAGCTCCACCGCTATTCGGACGGGGCCTAG
>VHCR01000076.1 GCA_016871655.1 Verrucomicrobiota bacterium | reverse complement strand
CAAAGTCATTTCAAAAACACCAAAAAGATTTAGTGCAAAAAGAAAAACCAGAGCGCTGATGACGAGAAGGAAAAAGGAATTTTGAAATTGGAATGCCCATGTGACCTCACGACCGGAAGCTTTTAAGATCAAAATCAAAAGTCCCAATGACACGAACCAAACGTAGATTCCAGCGATGAAAGCGAGACCATGACGGAAAATTTTTGGACGACTCTCACGGGCTTGTGCAATGAAGCCAAAAATTTTCAACGAAATCACCGGCAAGACACACGGCATTAAATTTAAAATCAATCCTCCTAAAAAACCAAAGAAGAGCGCGACGAGAAGAGCTTTCCATGACTCTGGCATCGATTGGAGGTGTTGGGCTTTTTGAGGAGAGCAAGTGGTTGTATGCGGAATTTTGGGAGAGATCCACCATCCCTGTTTAGTTCCCTCTTTTTTTGTTTCCACGAGCAATCCGCGAAACGCGATTCCTTTTTTCCAAGGAAGCATCATTACGTAATGACCTTCCTTTTCCGTGGTCATGACTTTTCCAACTTTCACCTCGGGTGGCGGATCAGGAAAAAATTCGTAACGACTTCCCTTACTGCCTTCAAAGCAGATGATTTCATTCTCCCCTTGCTCCACTAACGAAAAAGAAAAAGGAGGTGCCCCCAGCGCAGGCCAAACAATTTCCTTATTCAAAGTAGAAAAGGTAGCGCTTGTTGAATTGGAGTTATCGCTTCCAGCGCTAGGTAACATCATGGAAAGATGGCTCTCGCCCGGCACGCAACTCTCGCGACAGGCAAGCCAGGAAAGCGTCGCTGCGATTGGGAAAACAGTCTCGGGAATCATTTTTTTTGTAGGAGTGATCGTGGTTTTTAAAAAAGAACGATGCTCATACCCGTAGATCGTCATGTTGCCAGGCTCTGAAAATTGTTCCGGCAAAGAAAATTCGAGTGGACCTGCACTCCACCCGGGAGGGAGCTGCCAAGCGACCGTCGGCGGAAAACCAGCATCACCGGCATATTGCCAGTACGTATGCCATCCCTCTTTGATTTTTAATTCAATGATCACATCGAATGACTCCCCTCCCGTGACAGCGGTCACTGAGGCTGAGATAGCAGGTGTCACCAAGGAATCTTCTGCGAGCGCGACGTTAAGGAATACAACAGAGAGAAAGCTAAAAAATAAAAAGCATTTTATTATTTTTTTCATAAATCTAAAAAGTTACTGCTCACAGAATAAAGAGTAGCAAGGAATGATCAACAGTGAAAATTTATTTACTCGTTACCCTTTACTCGTTACTCTCTACTGCATTTCCTTATTCCCATGTCTACACTCTCCATCATCTTCGGACTCTTACTCAACCTCGTTGGCCTCGTCGGATTTTTTGAAACGGGTGCAACGCATTACACCGCTCTCATTCCCTGCGCTTTTGGCCTTTTGCTCATGCTCTGCGGCTTCATTGCTAAAAAAGAAAGCCTTCGCCCACATGCGATGCATGTTGCAGTGTTGGTCGCGCTGATTGGATTTTTGGGAACCGTTTCAGCACTGGGAAAAATTCCACTCTTGTTCAGTGCAACAGCTGATCCCAAAGCTGCTGCCATTATCGCTAAGAGTGCTACAGCATTGCTTTGTGCTCTGTTCTTTGTTCTCTGCGTGAGATCGTTTGTAAAAGCTCGCCTATTAAAAAAATATTAAAAAGTTAAAGGAATAGCCGCAAAAGAACGCAAAAAGTTGTGCAAAAAATTTTTATGTACCCCCTGCGTCCTTACATCCTCTCATTTTTATTTTTAATCTCCTTTATTTCTCATCGTTCTTTTGCAATCGATGATAATCAGAATTGCGACGCCAATATCCTCACGGTTCAAGAATATTGTCAGTGCCTCGTAGCCATGGCTTCAGCAGAGGATATTCATGGGCTTTATGATCCTGAAGCAATGAGTGGAGAAATTATTCGAGGGATCTCCCATGAGGATCAGCAGCCGCATTTTCTTTATGGCATTGCTCATGGAGTAGATCCGCACAGTCCGATGCTAGGGCTCACCGAGCTTGATGCCATCCGCTGCTGCAACTGGATGGAAACTTCTCTCCCTGGTAGTGATAGCATCGTCGCAAACACCGAAACAGGTTCTTATCTGTTGCATGACGACGGTACTTTTGAAACGAATGATAAAGCTCAACTTTCTCTCATTCCTCACGACGATGGTACTTTTGAAATTGTTAGCAAGGTAGTGAAGGGCTCAACTTCTCCATTAATGTTTGAGAAATCTAAATTTGACAATAGTGGCTCAAGAAGAGATCCTCGCAGATTTCCTGAAATTTCTACCGCAGCCACGCGTGGAGACTATGGCTCGATAGCTGGCCAAGACAATCGTATGGGGTCATCACTAAGTGAGATTGTTCATGCCAATAATGATGCTCATGATCACTCCTTGATTGGTTATACATATGATGACACTTGTGAAAATGTAAGTTATAGTGCTATCGAAGATATTAATTTCTGTGGCCTCCCTCTTCCAGCCTTTGTGAAAGCTTGTTTGATCAACGAAGAGAAGCGTCAACAACTTGAGATGGCTCACAAAAATATCAAGAGTGAATTAGAAAGCGCAATGAAGAGCTCTTCTTATTTTAAAGAAAAAGCTAGTTTTGGATTTAGTAGATTGACTATGCCTGCTGGAAAAATTGACAATGCTAAATTGGCCAGTGCTTTAAAAAAATTTGACCAATCTTTTAATCCCTACAACTTAACGAGAGCGAGACTGAAAGCATTTTGTAACCAACATCAGATCACAGTTTCTGAAGGACTCGTGCCTCCCGTTGCTAGACAGCGCTCTGGAAGCTGGAGTGTGTATGGAAGTGTTGAGACATATAATAAATCTTTAAACACGTTACAACCTACTTACAACGGAGACGACCTAGAATATGAAGAAAAAGATTAACGTTTCTTCTCATGTTGCAATGCGGCCGTCATTCCCTCATCGGCCAACGTTTTTAATTGCTGCACTTCACTCAATGCTGGAATTGTATGTTGAGCAGCGATCGAGCGCATCGTTTTTAAATTGGCACTTAAGGTAATGACAATCGGTCGTTTCTTCGTACGAGGACTGAGCGTATCCATCCTTTCAATAAAGTAATCCATGACTGGTAAGCGTACGAGAGCTGCTGCTTTTTCCGTTGTATAATGATCGGCGGCAACGTGTGTCGCCATTTGAAAACCACGCAACCACCCGCCGAGGCTTATCAAATCAGCCATCTCGCCATCGTGAAGTTCGATCATTGATTCTTCGACTTCGCGTTGGCAACGATTCAATTCTTCTCGCAAGCCTTGCCAATCGTTTCGATCTGCCAATTCAAAAAGACTTTTGCTGCGATAAATTAATTTTTGACCGGAAGCGAGGGCATTCGCATCTTTGATGAGTGCTTTCCCAATTTCTACCATCAAAGTTTGTTGGCGTGCAATCGTGGCTACAAAACCATCTGCAACCAATGCTCCAAACTGCAGGGCTGTCTGCAAACGATTATCAAAAGTATCGTTGTTGTTAAAATTTTTCACCATATTGAGCGGTGGGGGCTGAAAAATTTCGAGATCACGAAAAATTTTTCCAACGAGTGGTGTCGTAATCTCATTTACTCCCAACTCTTGCAGCATGTGCTCATGAGCACTCTCTTCGAAGCTCTGATCGGTTTGAGAAACAGGTGCCGCGTGATCTAGAGAGAGGTTTCCAAGTACAAAAATAGCCGCAAAAAATAGCATGGAAATATTTAACCGCAAAGAACGCAAAGAGAGCAAAGCATTTTTGTGCTCTTCGTTGGAGTTCTTGCAGAACCCGCTGCTGGCGATGAAAAGCAAGGAGTCGGCGGCGCACAGCAGCGGAGTGTATATGGAAATACTCGAGCAGCGAGCACCGACGCGACGCTGCTAGTCGCGCCAGCAGTAGGGTTATGCAAGAACTCCGTTTTTTAATCCGAATATGGCACGCTCTGCTGGCTCACGACGATTTACGGTGAACTATTCGGTTTAATTTCTGCTTTCTTTCTTTTTATTTTTGTTCTTTTGCAGCTATTCTTTTTTTTCACACGATGTCGATTTTCACTGAACTCCACGCACTAGGTCAGGCAGCTCGGGAAGCGTCACGTTGCTTAGCGACGCTCTCCACCGAGCAAAAAAATTGTGCACTCTTAGCTATGGCTGAGGAAGTGGGAGTCAGCGAAAAAGAAATTCTTGCGGCCAATGAAAAAGATTTGCAAGCCGGACGAGAAAAAAAAATAAGCGCTCCCCTCCTCGATCGTTTGACGCTGACACCAGCGCGCCTGCAAGAGATCGTTAAAAGCATTCATCAAGCCGCTTCACTTCCTGATCCCGTTGGAAAAATTCTTAGCGAGTGGAAACGCGAAGACGATTTGTTTTTTCAAAAAGTTAGCGTACCACTTGGAGTCATTGGCATCATTTACGAATCACGTCCCAATGTTACCGTTGATGCGGCGATTCTCTGCCTTAAGGCTGGAAACGCTTGTTTGTTGCGCGGTGGCTCAGAAGCCTTTGAAACGAACATGGCTCTAGCAGCCGCTCTCCAGCGAGCTTTGAAAAAAAGCCAACTACCTAAAGCCTCCATCCAACTCGTGCCAACAACTGATCGTGCAGCAATTCAAGTTCTCTGCGAAATGGAGCAATATCTCGATTGCCTTATTCCACGTGGAGGCAAGGGCCTCATCGAAACAGTAGTTGCTCACGCGCGCATGCCAGTGATCAAACACTATGATGGAGTCTGCGCTGCTTACATTGATGAAGAGGCAAATTTAGAAATGGCTACAGAACTTGTTTTTAACGGGAAATACCAACGTCCGAGCGCTTGCAATTCACTAGAGACTATTCTGCTTCACGAAAAAATTGCTGCTCCATTTTTAAAAATTGCCGGAAAAAAATTATTGGAAGAAGGCATCGAACTTCGTTGCTCTTCTGAACTCCTCTTGCTTTTTTCTGAGACGTTGAAGAAAAATTTTTCTCAACAAATTAAAACAGCAAGCGAAGACGATTTTCGAACAGAATTTTTAGCACTCACTCTGGCTCTCAAAACCGTTACTTCTCTAGAAGAAGCGATCGATCACATTGAGACTCACGGCTCGCATCACAGTGATCTGATCGTGACCGAAAATCAAAAAACGGCTGAGCAATTCTTGCACGAAGTTGACAGTGCTACCGTCTATTGGAATGCTTCCACGCGTTTCACCGATGGCGGTGAGTTCGGCTTCGGCGCCGAGATCGGCATCAGCACTGGAAAATTCCATGCACGAGGCCCGATGGGCTTAGCTGAATTGACGAGTTACAAATATTTGATTCGAGGGAACGGACAGGTGCGACATTAACGACAAAAAAAAGAAAATGGACACAAAGAACACAAAAAAGAAAAAATTAATTCTTTGATTTCTTTGTGTTCTTTGTGGCTAATTTTTTCCTATATGACTACTTACGAAATTACTTATGAAGGAAAAGTGCAGGGTGTTGGCTTCCGAGCCACTGTTTTAGGACTTGCGCGAGGGTTTGATGTTGCAGGTGAAGTAAAAAATCTTCCTGATGGTCGTGTTCATCTCATCCTTCAAGGAGAAGAAGAAGAAATCGAAGAATTTTTAAAAGCGATTCGTGAGAGCTCATTAAGCGGGCATATTTTCTCAGAGCAAAAAACTGAAATGACAAGAGAAACGTCACCTCGTCTTCGTGGTTTTAAAATTGTGAAATAGAAATGCATCACAAAATCTAGATGCCTCATTTCAATTTCAGAAATTCATTCAAAATTTTTTCATCCCTTCCATTCCTATGAATTTTTTCATCACTGCCACCGACACCAACGCCGGAAAAACCTACGTGACAGCTCTGCTTACAAAAGCGTTTCGCAAAGCTGGTCACTCAACAGTCGCTATTAAACCTCTTGCTTCTGGCAGCTGGAGCGATTCGGAAATTTTATCAGCCGTTGCGGATCATCTGATCACACCGCAAGAGATCACCCCCTTTTTTTTTAAGAATCCCCTTTCGCCAATGCAGGCGGCTCCCTTAGAAGAAAAAATCATTCATCCTCCATCCATCATCGTCTTTGTTGAGAAGATGAAAAAAAAACATCCTTCACTTTTTGTCGAAGGAGTCGGCGGGTGGAAAGTTCCCTTGACTTACGATTTCACGACAGCTGATTTAGCAGCAGCGATTAGATTTCCAGTTTTACTTGTTGTCCGGAATCGACTCGGCGCAAAAAACCATGCCCTCCTCACTCTTGATTCTATTAAGGCTCACGGTCTTTCTTGTGCAGGCATGATTCTCAATCATCTTCCGGAAGACGAGCTCGATCCTGCGATTCCAGGCTATCGCGAATTTTTTAAAAATTTTGCAAAGCGAGAAGAGCTTCCATTTTTAGAAATTTCCCCCCATCAAAAAGAAGTTGATCCGTCATTCCTCCAAAAGTCGATTTAAAATTCGCCCCACAACTTTTTCTTTGAAAGAGAGTCGCTCTTCTGGAAAAAACTCTTTCCAAACTTTTGTGAGCTTGCCTGCTTGAGCAATGGCGAGAAAAACAGTTCCGACAGGTTTTTCTTCACTTCCTCCCGATGGGCCTGCAATGCCGGTGGTAGCTAGCCCAAAGGTCGCCCCACTTTTTTTCTGAACGCCTTCGGCCATCGCTTGGGCGACTTCAGCGCTCACGGCTCCATGCGTTTCAATCAAGCCAGGATGAACATTGAGCAAGTTCACCTTCGCATCGTTCGAATAACTCACAACTCCTTCCAAAAAAACAGCCGAGGCACCAGGAACATTCGTTAACGTGTGCGCCAACAATCCACCAGTGCATGATTCTGCGGTTGCCGTGGTTTGTGAAGAGAGATGCAGCTTCTGGATAATTTTTCCCGCAAGAAAATCAGAACTATTTTTCATTTTCCGTGTTCTTTGTGGTAATGCATTAAAAATTCACTTTGCTATTAAAGATAC
>VHCR01000075.1 GCA_016871655.1 Verrucomicrobiota bacterium | reverse complement strand
GTTGATGAGCGTGTTTCGGATCTAGCAACTGCGTATTCAATCCCGCTTCATCACTCAAAAGCAAGAGCCCCTCCGAATCAGCATCCAAGCGTCCGAGGGGATAAACATGTTTTGGAAATCCAAATTCTGCCAGTGTCCGATTGGAAGACCCATCTGGGGTGAACTGAGAAAGAACACCGTACGGCTTGTGAAAGGCGAGAAGCATGGAAAAAATGTTGAACGCTACATCATTCCTGCAAAAGCAGGAATTCGTAGCTGTTGAAGAGTTGAAAAGTTGAAAAGTTTTTAAAATAGATCTTCATAACTGAAATACGAATCCTTTATTTTAATAGCTCGCTCTTAAAAGATGATATTAGTTGAATATTGACATTTGGTCTAAACGCAACGATATTATCTCGCCTTTTTATTTTCGTTCACGTTCTTAGGTTAAAACCCTTCAACCTTTCAACTCTTCAACCCTTCAACGTAATTGTTCATTTTCTTCGTCAGAAGAAGATGAACAATTGCTTAATTTATGGAAAACATTCGTAACATCGCCATCATTGCTCACGTTGATCATGGCAAGACCACTCTCGTTGATCAGCTGCTCAAGCAAGCTGGAACCTTCCGCGCCAATGAAGCCAAGGCTTCCGAAGAGCGCATCATGGACTCGATGGATCTCGAGCGTGAAAAAGGAATCACGATCAAAGCTAAAAATGCTGCTTTTGATTGGAAAGAATATCATGTCAACATCGTTGACACTCCGGGCCACGCCGACTTTGGTGGCGAGGTCGAGCGGATCATGAAAATGGTTGATGGCGTGCTCCTCGTCGTGGATGCACATGATGGCCCTCAGGCGCAAACAAAATTCGTTTTAAAGAAAGCCCTTGCTAACGGCGCGAAGCCGATCGTCGTCATCAATAAAATCGATCGAGAGAATGCTCGTCCACACAAAGTTCTCGACATGGTCTTTGAACTTTTCTTAGAACTTGGAGCGAATGATCAGCAGCTCGACTTCCCTGTCGTCTACGCCAGCGCGAAACAAGGCTTCGCCAAAAATGAAGTTGATCAAGAGAGCAGCACGATGGAACCGCTCTATGAAGCGATCGTGAAGCACATTCCTCCTCCTCCAAAGTCGGATGTCGATTATTTTCAAATGCTCGTTTCGAACCTTGATTATAGCGACTACCTTGGTCGTATCGCTTATGGCCGCATTATCAGCGGCACGGTCAAAGTTGGTAGCTCGGTTGTTTGCATCCACAAAGACGGCAAGCGCGAAAAGAAAAATGTTACAGCTCTTTTCGGTCATCGCGGTCTCGCTAAAGTTGAAATTCAAGAAGCCTCTGCTGGCGACATTGTTGGATTAACGGGATTTGAAGATGTTTTTATTGGAGAAACCTTGACCGACAATGAAGAGCGCCCTGCCCTCACCTTCGTTGACATTGATCCTCCGACGATCACGATGAAAATTTGTATCAATGACGGACCACTCGCCGGTCGTGAAGGAAAACTCCTCACCGCACGCCAAGTCAGCGAACGCCTCGTTCGGGAAACGCGGACGAATGTTTCCATTGAAGTCAATGACACCGATACCGCCGGTCATTTCCAAATCAAGGCTCGTGGTGAAATGCAAATTGCGATCATCGTGGAGCAAATGCGACGCGAAGGCTTTGAACTCCTTGTTTCACGCCCTGAAGTTATTTTCCAACGTGATGAGCAAGGTAATCTCCTCGAACCGATGGAGAGTGTTTATGTTGATGTGCCCAAGGATGATCTGGGAACCATCCTTCAGAGCCTTGCCGGACGCAAAGCGGAGATCATCAACATGGATCACCAAGCCAACAGCGTCACTGTTGATGCTGTTGTTCCAACGCGTGGCCTCATTGGATTTGAAACTGACTTGGTCAATGCGACTAAAGGTCACGGCATCATGTCTCATCTTTTCAAAGAATATGCTCCCTACAAAGGTGAGATCCCAACGCGCAATAACGGCGTTTTGATTTCGATGGAAAATGGAACCAGCATGGCTTACGCGCTTGATACGATTCAAGAACGCGGCCGCCTTTTCGTTGGACCTCAAGAAGAAATTTATGTCGGAATGATCATCGGCGAAAATGCTCGTCCTGATGACATGCCAGTCAATCCTTGCAAGGCCAAAAAATTGACGAACATGCGAAGCACCGGTGATGGAAAAGGAATTTCTTTAACACCACCACTCAAAATGAGTCTGGAGCGCTCTCTCGAGTACATCGCTAATGATGAATACGTCGAGGTAACACCAGTAAGCATTCGTCTGCGCAAAAAGATTCTCGATGCGACCGCACGGAAGCGTGCGAGTGCGACGCCGACGGCGTAGTAGCGTTGCGAAGGCAACGTCGTAAGAGTGAAGAGTAATGCTCCAACCGAAATTTAATCTCTTTTAGCAGCATCATCAACCTCATAAAAAATCATGGGACGCCAATGGCTCTTAGCAAAACGAGAGGTCTCCTCTCTCAAAAAATCGAAAGCAACTGGTAAATTTGTTCGCGAAATCACGATTTCTGCACGTCAAGGGGGCGCTGATCCTGCGAGCAATAGCCGCCTTGCAACGGCGATTGAAAAAGCAAAAAAGGAGAGCGTCTCGCGCGATGTGATCGAACGCGCCATTGCCAAAGGCTCTGGCACCGGAGGAGAAAAAACCTCTCTCGAGCATATTTTGTTTGAAGGGTATGCTCCTCACAAAGTGCCGCTAATTGCGGAAGTTTTCACGGATAATAATAATCGGACAGCACCAGAAATTCGTGTTCTTTTTCGTCAAGGACAACTCGGAGCTCCGGGAAGCAACAAATTTCTTTTTGATCATGTCGGTCTCGTTGAGGCTTACACACCCAATCTGCAAGCTGATCCGGAAGAGGCGGCCATCGAAGCTGGTGCCAATGAAGTGGAGCCCCTCTCTCACGAACAGAACGACGACATTCCTGCAGAGACTCTCGGCGCTCGCTTCATCACCGATCGCACAACGACACACGCTGTCTCACAATGGCTCTCCGGAAATGGTTGGACCGTCGTAACCAGCGAAATCGGCTACGTCGCTAAAAATTTTCCAACATTGAGTGATGAGCAAATGAGCGAGGTGCATGCTTTTTTGCAAACACTCGAAGAACATGATGACGTCCACCGCGTCTGGACGGCAGTCAAGTAGAATTACCTTTTCTTGATACTTCAAACTTTTGAGTTATCTTTTTTTGTATGAAAAAATATTTCTCCCTCTTTGCAATAGCGTTATTGCTCACTATTGTTCGGCCTCTCTTTGCACAAGCCACTCCTGAATAGTTGATCCTAATCAGCCAAAAGCCTCCCTCTCTCATCCTACATGCTCCACGTGGACATTTGATAAAAACACAGGAAAATGGAGCGGGAGTTATTCTCTTGATTATAGCTTTGCTACTATCGAAGTCATTGCCCCTGCCGTAGCATCACAGGAAGATACCGAGTACACAGCAAACTCTGTTGTTGTACCTCTAAGTCCAACAAAATACCTTCAAGTTTGTGCAATGCACCCTTTTAAGCATTCTTACTCGTACTATTTATTCCATGGATACAATCCAAATGTTTTTTCCTACTCCGGACCTAATGCTGACTTAGATTTTCACTGCATCAATGCAGATGCCATGGATAGCTCCATTCTTGCAAAGGACAAAGAACATTCAACTGCCAGAGAGCCAGATTTCGAGGTAAAAGGTCCAGGAGAAGTGACTCTTGATTTTTCTTATACAAAAATAACTCCTGCTCACCATGAAGGATGGAGTTATACATGGGTTCCGGAGAAAAAAGCTACTACCATCGTTCATGTTCCTATTAAAATTGTTGCTGATCCAGCACCCGCTGACACAACAACTGACACAACAACTGACACAACAACTGACACAGCAGCGCCAGCCGCAGAGAACACCTCCTCTGACTCCGCTGCGGATGATTCCAATCAGTAAATTTTAAAATCCGTTTTAAAAATACGGCCAAGGGGTCGGTCCTACAGTTTATTACAAAAAGCGCCACTCCATTTCATTATTCCGACAGTCACCTAGCTTAGACTCATTGGTCGGAATATTTTTAATTTAATAATGCTTTTTTATTTCTATACAATGCGACAGCTAATGTACGCGGGTTGCCGGCATTGATTTCATGGGCAATCCATTTTATTGGCAATGTTGTTTGCTCACGAAGAAATGCTGCTATCTTAATTTTGGCTGGGTGCGTGAGAGGAAGAGATTTTAAAATGGTTGGTTTTATTTTTAATTCTTTTAATTTTTCACGAATTAAACGTCTCCCCAATTCTTTCACAGTTTCATTACATTCCGCAGAAATGTGATTTTCTTTTTTTGGCAAAGCAATTATTTTTTCCTGAAGACGCTCTAAAAAGTCTTTTGTCCCTAACTTCCAATTGCGACCAATAAATTGATCGGTAAGGTCATCTAGCTTTTCATTTTCATGGCAGCGCTGATTCATCAATCGAGAAAGTTTTCGACGTCCTACGGCATTATCTTCTTGGATTCCATATTCTCCCAGCAAGCGATCAACTCGTAACCATGGGAAACGGTGACATGGTGGTTGAAGATAACCCCTAAAACTACTCCACCGATAATCCTCTAAAAACTCTCCTTTGCCAATAAGTCCAGCTTTTGCTGGATTAAGATGTACATAATCACAAACTTTTCTTAAGTAATAACTCTCTGACCCATCAACAATGAGTGATTTGTAGCGCCCCGCAAAAAGATGACCATGCTTTTGATGCCGTATATTAAATCTCTGTGTATAGACTCCCATCAACCACTTCATTCCAGCAACTAAGGTTGGCTTTGGGGTTTCTAATACCAGATGAAAATGATTTTTCATGAGACAAAAGGCATGAACTTGCCAATCTGCTTTCACACAAGCTGCTCCTAATATTTTTAAAAACGTTTCTCGATCATGATCATCAAAAAAAATGTTCTCTCCGTGATCTCCGCGATTCATAACGTGATAAATCGCACCTTCATATTCAATACGTAGTTGTCTTGGCATCACATTGAACTATCAAACAACTTGCTACTTTTTAAGCTTATTTTATTTTATTTTTCATCTCGAAATAATCATAAATAAAAGATCGTTGCAAGGATGTTCTATAAATGAAATAGAGTGGCACCTTTTGTAATAAACTGTCGGACCGACCCCTTTTCGACCCCTTTTCTGTCGGACCGACCCCTTTTGCCACCTTTTGAGGGCCCTTTTGATTTTCAAAATCTTGTCCTCAAAAAAGCTGACAGAAAAAATATTGCTCAACTTTCTCGAGAAGAAGATGATGATTTCTCTTCTTTCTGGAGATAGTTGGAAATAGAATTGCTTTTTGCAGCAGTATTATCCACTCACTACAAATCAAAATAAGATTTTTCCCACTGATGAAAAAAAAGTCAAATTTTCGACATCAACCGATTCATGTAATCGCTCAATTGTTCGATGCTGATTTCAAGCGCAACAATCTTCCTGATCCTTTAACTCTGCCAGAGCGGATTGATTGGCAGCGAACTCTTCCTTTTTTATTCTTACACGGAGGATGCTTTGCTGTCTTCTGGGTTGGAGTGAGTCCCATCTCGCTAGGCGCAGCCTTGCTCTTTTACTTAATTAGAATGTTTGCAATTACCGGATTCTATCATCGCTACTTTTCACATAGAACGTTTAAAACATCGCGAGCTGCTCAGTTTCTATTTGCGATTTTAGGGAATAGTTCAATGCAGAGAGGCCCGTTGTGGTGGGCTGCCACTCATCGCCATCATCATCACCATGCTGATGATGAACAGGACATGCACTCGCCTTCGCGAAAAGGTTTCTTTTGGTCTCACATCGGTTGGCTTACCTCAATGAAAAACTTTTTCACTCCCTATCACAAGGTCCGTGATTTGAGTCGATATCCTGAATTAGTTTTTTTAAATCGCTATGATAAAACTATTCCCATTTTGTACGGTTTGATCATGCTTGCCATTGGCGCCACTCTTGAAAAAAAGTTCCCTTCTCTCCACGTAACAATGTGGCAATTTTTTGTCTGGACCTTTTTTATCAGCACGACCTTGCTGCTGCACGGAACTCTTTTCATCAACTCACTAGCTCATGTCTGGGGAAATCGCACTTATGAGACTCACGATGACAGCCGTAATAATTGGTGGCTTAGCCTCATCACACTTGGTGAAGGCTGGCATAATAACCATCATCGTTATCCACATGCAACGAGACAAGGATTTCATTGGTGGGAAATTGATATTACTTACTATTGTTTAAAATTTTTATCATGGTGTGGGATTATTTGGGATCTTAAGCCTGTTCCTCTATCTGTGTTAAAAGAAGCTGCTACACCAAAAAAACAAAACCCTGCAAACTCATGAATTCTCCTCACATCGCGGTTATTGGAACGGGAATTTCTGGTTTAGCAGCTGCCTATTTTTTATCACGTCACGGAAAAGTTACTCTTTTTGAAAAAGAGGATCGTATTGGTGGCCATTCACATACTGTTTTTGTTGACGAAGAAAAAAATTCTTATTCAGCAAGTCCGATACCCATTGATACAGGCTTCATGGTTTACAATGAAGTCACCTACCCCCTCTTAACTAGATTATTTCAGGAGTTAGAGGTGGTCACTGAGCCAACAATGATGTCATTCAGCGTCCAGCATCGAGGTGATAATTTAGAATACAACGGCACAAGCCTCGATCTTCTCTTTGTTCAACGTCAAAATCTTTTCCGTCCTCGCTACTGGAAGATGCTGACACAGATCACCCGCTTTCATCACGAGGGCGTTGCAGAGTTGATTAATCCCAAATACCAAGACCTCTCGCTCAACGACTACGTCTTGAAATGCGGCTATGGTGAGGATTTTTTTAATTGGTATCTCTCTCCGATGGCAGCAGCTGTTTGGTCAAGCCCACCAGAGAAAATCAAGGAATTTCCAGCACATAGCCTGCTCCGATTTTGGCATAACCATGGCTTTCTAGGACGTAATACTCATCATCCATGGCGCACTGTTACTGGCGGGTCTTGTCAGTACATAGAAAAATTGACTCGATCGTTTC
>VHCR01000074.1 GCA_016871655.1 Verrucomicrobiota bacterium | reverse complement strand
TTGATTCTCTACCATTATAAAGCATCAATTTTGGGCATAACAGCGAATTTCGTTGCTTATGCCCATCTTTCTTTCGCCCTCAAACCCTCATAAAATCTAGCTCCACCGCTATTCGGACGGGGCCTAGCTAGGAGGATGTTATTCCAGATTTTTATGAAAACAAAAACCATTTTTTATTGTGCAATATACCTACTGAATTTTGCCCTATTCTTGATGCAAGGCTTTGGGCAAGAAAATAACCTGCAACAAATTCAATCGGGAGAGACTTGCGATATCAAGGTTGGAGAGTATGTTACATTTTTACAATCATCTCATGATTCTGAAATATGGTATAGCGACGATATAGCGCCGCAAATTCTTGCTGTTTCAACGAAGGATGGCCTTGATTATGAAATAGCTCCCGGAGTTAATACACTATAATAGCGAAGAGATTCAAAGATCCCACCGCCTCCATTTTTCTATTGCTTTTCTTCTGCAATGGGATTCTTCTTAAGGGTGTCATCGGAACAACGAAGTAACGTCTTTTTTATGATCCTTCAAAAAAACGCTCATCCGAACGTTTCGCACAGTTACGCGAAGTTGCAGTGTGCTGCCCTGGCTCTTCAGCAGACGTTGCGAGAAAAGCCAGAGCTTGTCACTGCGATTGTCGATGCTGTGATGCGCCACCAAAAATCATTTTACGAATTGCAAAATCTCCGAGAGCAAGACATGGAGGGGCTTTATGCAACGGCGTATGATTGTTATCTCCATAAGCACTACGAGGCCGCTGCAGTTTTTTTTGAAACGCTTGCTTTTTATAGCTGTTTTGATTTGCGGGGATGGATTGGCCTTGCAGCTTCTTTGGAGCAGCAGCAGCGGTTTAGCGAAGCCATCCTTTGCCATTGGATTCATGACCAGTTAAGTTTTGAAGATTCTTTCTCGCTTTTTTACACGCATGATTGCTATGTTGTGATTCACAAAATAGCACAGACGTTTAGCAGTCAACAAACCAAACATCCAGACCGCTCCTGCTATCAAGAGAAAAAAAGGCAGCAGCAAAACTGGTAATTTTTCACTCCTACTAAAACCAACCTACTACCATTATGGGAAACAGCGACTTATCCAACTTATCTTTCAACATGCCTACGACTCTTCCCTCTCCTGATCAAATAGGGGGCAATGTTTCCGTTACAGGCCAACCCAGCGGAACTTCGACGGCCTCAACGACAACTGCCACTGGAGGTGCAACACGTGGAGTTAGTGCCGGCAAGGGAGCGTCAACAGCGACAGGAGTCAATCCTCTTATCATCGACCAAAATGTTGGGCAAAGCACAGCGACAGAAACAGGTATTTCTGGAATGGGAATGAATGCCGCGAGTATTTTAGGGGAGGCGCCTAGCATCGATCCTCAAAGTATGATGACTTCGTTGGGGAAGGTTGCCGACGACCTGGATCAGATTGGTGGTGTTATTAATTCCATAGCTTCGGATGTTAGTGGCATGGCTGGTTTCAGTTCTATTGGAGGAAGGGTTAGAGGGGGTGAAGGAACAAAGGCCCAGCGAGGCGATAGAGGGGATGGTGGCAAAAAAGCCGGAGGCAAAGGGAAGGGGAAAAACACGGCGGAAGGATCTTCTCCAAGTGCGGGTGATAGCGTTTCTAGATCGGTAAGCCCTACAGGGGCCGTGACCACAACAGTGAGCACACAATCGACCAACAGTTCTGGTGGCGTGACGAATAACACCACGACAACGGTAACAGGAGGAGGATCTTCTTCCTCTAGCCAAGGGAGCACGAGCAGCACTAGTAGCCAAAGCGGCTCAACCGAGGGAACGATTAGCATGACCACAATCATGGATGAAATTGGATCTATGGATGCTCAAGAGAGCCAGACCATGGCCCAACAACAGACTTCCGAAATTGATGCGGTTGAGTTGCAAGACAAGGATTCCATAGCTGGAGCAAATCAACTAATTGATGGAGCTGACATGATGATGAACCTGGCTATTGTTGGACTTACTTGTAGCATGTTAACTTCAGCATATCAAATCGGAGGGATTGGAAGCGCTTCCAAAGAAGGAGATGAAGCCGATATGCAGTCCCTTGATGACCATCAAGAATCTTTAGAAAACACTTCCGAAAGTACGATGCAGAGTATGGAAGTTTCAAGGAATCATCCAGGAAGCACAGAAGCTCATATCAATGCTCAAAAAAGTGCTATTCAACTTAGGAGCTTAGCGAGAGATAAAAAAACACCTGATAATATTAGAGAGCAAGCTAACGATGTTGCTAATAATGTAGATAAAGTTTCTGAGAATGTTGCTTATAAAACGGGAGGGACTAAAGCAGAGCTTAAGTATGAAGATACTGATGCATACAAACAAGTTCAAACAGACCTTGCAGCAGCCAAAAAAGCAGGAACAGTTGATCCTCATACCAACATTACCACTCCTGAAGAAGCAGTTAAATTCTATCAAGATCGCGCTAAAGCTTCTAATGAAGCTCTTAAAAACAGCATCGGTGAATATAAGATAGCTTTATCTGGAAAAGGTATTACTGAGGATCAAGCCAGAGCAACTGTTCAAAGTGGTTGGAGTGATACTCAGAAAGAACAATATCAGAAGGCCGTTAATGACGATGATATAAAGACCCAGGAAGAAATGCTCGATAATCCTGTCAAAGCACTCCAAACAAATATTGCAAATATTAAAATCAATCGCAACTCACAAGCTTGGCAAAATGCTTACAATAGTCGCTATCAAGAAATAGGAATTTATGCAAATACTGGACAGGTAGTTTCGCAGGTATTTAATACAGCTGGAAATATGGAAAGCACCATCGGGCAAGCTGAAGAAGAGAAAGATTCAGCCTCAGCACAAGTACAAGGAAGTACAGAACAAGCAATGTCACAAGGAGTTCAACAAACAGAATCTCTTGCAGAGCAATTGCGCCAATCACAGAGTGAGGTTGCACAAGATATGCAATCTATGGTTAGTTCTACAAAGGTGTAGGGAAAATGATGGCTACCATCATTTGTAGAGAGGAAAATATAAATTTCCGTTAATAATCGCATTCTGCACCATATAATTTTGCTGAATGTTCCACGCAGTATTAGCAGCTTGCCGTTGTCGAATTGCCTGCTGTTGTCCTTCACGTCTCCACCAGTCTTGTGCTTGTTGCTCTCTGGTGTAGATTGGCGTATAAGTAGTAGCAAAACAATTAATAGTTCCTCCACAACTTCTTTTCATAAATGCTTCATGGGAGTCATATTCTTTCTTCCGTTTGATAGCTAGTTTAACAATCTCTGAGGCGCTCATACCATGAGCGACAAATCGCTCTGGATGACCTTGCTCTTGAGGTGAAAGAAGAGAAGTTTTAGAAGTTATAAGTATAGGAGCATATGTTTTGTAATGTTCTTCAGCCTCTCGTGAAATAATTTCATATTTTAGATCATCATACATCCGTGGCAAAGAATCATCAAAAGTTATCAATGCATTAAGTGCATGCCAATAGCGATTAAACTGTTCTTGGAGTGGCCATTGTCTGAAAAAAGCTTCTTCTAATGGAGTAATTCTTTCCTCAGGGTATTTGGTAAGTTTGTGTTCGAGAGTTTCTATTTCTATTCGCAGATAACTAGGCAATGATGCAAGTTTATCAATTGCTTCTCTTGCTGCCTGAAGCTTGGGTTTGGATATTCTATCAAAATCTTGTTTAGCTCTAAGGGAGTAATTATACCATTTTTCTAAGTTTCCTTGTTCCGTTAACAAATTTAGAGAACTCTTCAGAATTCCAAAGCCAGCTCCATATGGATGGTCAGTTTTAAATTTTTGTAAGGCTTTTGTATTATTAGTGAGATCACTATTAACTTTTTGTTCTTGCTGCTCTAACTGACTTACAACCTCTCGATGACTGGATAGTTCATGTTGCTTTGCAACTAATTGTTGCTTCAATTTAGTGAGCTCGGTTTGTTCAGCTGTAGAAGGAACATAAGGAGTGGAAGGTCTAATAAAAGAAGGTTTAGTATCATAACGCTCTCCCACTAAAAATAAATAATGATTCCAAAGATTAGGAATATGCTCTTTTATTTGAGAAAGCTCTCTCTCACAATCAGGGTATCTTTTTCCAGAAGAACCAATATAACTTTCATACTTTAATAATCGCTCTTCTGTTCGACCTATTTCGTGTAGCAGAAAAGGAATATGACGTTCGCACAGTGCTAAAATTAAACTGTGAGTAAGGGAAGGATTGGCTTTTTTATGGGCTATATAAAGCTGTTTTTCAAGATCGAGGTAATGATTTCTAGCTAATGAGTAGGCTTGAGCATTTTCTTTTTCTTTATATGCAAAGATGTTATATTTCTCTAAATTATCTTTCCTAAGAGTAAAAAAATAGTGCTCTTCTGGGGAAAGCATATCAGGATTATCCCAATGGAGTCGAAGCTTCTCAGTAAATTTTTCACTTGCATAATAAGAAGGGTTGCTAGATTGCCGTATAGCATCTTCCTTTTTTTTGTGAGCCTCATCATATCGCTTTTCAGCGTTTTTCCAAAAATCCTCAGCTCTGTCCATCTCTTCTTTAGCGAGTCTAACTTCTTCCTGCAAACGTTCCACTTCTGATAAGGCCGCGGCGGAGAGAGGGGTAACTTTCTCTGGCGTGCTGTGTGGGCTGCCTTCTTCTCCGCTGGTGGAGCCGTAGGAATTGCTTCCTGTGCTGAGTTGTAGGGTGTTTTGTTGTTGAGCAAGAGTCACTCCTCTCTGCGCTGCGAGTCTAGCTTGGTTGGCTTCTTCTTGCTGACGGCGCTGCTCCTGCGCTAAAGCTTGGGCAGCTGCTTTTCGAGCATCGATTTTAGCAACGATTTCAGCAACAAGACGAATCCCCTCTTCTTCTGTGAGTGGAGGCTCATTAGTTACCATTGCATTAAATTCATACCGTTGTAGCGTTTCAATAATTTCATCAATCTCCTCTTGAGGTCGTTCGCTTGGACCATTGCCGGAACTTAAAGTTTCACGACCAAGACTGCTTCCTAACTCGGCAACTGCTTGATGATAGGCGGCAACGGCTTCGGCACCGGTTTTGAGTGGAGGGACACCTGCTTTTTTAGCAACAGTCTCAGAGATAAAATAAATTCTATCTTCTGGTGTAAGGATTCGTTTGCTTCTCCCTTTGAGAAACTGTTCCATACTTGTTAGCCGTTCACGAGCTGCAGCAGCAATGTCACTGTGTTCTTCCAGGGAGGGATTTTGAAAATAAGATCCGATAATGATATTAATAGCAGCATCTTGATCAAATGATTCAGGAATTATTTCAGCTGGGCCAGTGCCACTGCTTAAAGTTGTACGGCCAGCAGTTTCTGAACTAATGGCTTGGCTACCAGGATCAGTACGATCTCTTTGTCTTTGTGCGGCTTCTTGCTGGGCAGCCTCATCTGCTTTTGCTTTTGCATATTTTTCCCAAAACTGTTCCCACATTCCATGGCTAGAATGTACAGCAAATAAAAAGCACCCCAAACTGAGCAGTAGTACCTTCGAAGAAAAAAGATTTTTTGTTTTCATGGGAAGTTGAGTAACTTCCTCGAAAGTAAAAGATTATTCCGAAATAGCAAAGGAAAAATTTTGAGCACCGTCTCAAAAATTTCAGGTAACACTAACAAAATGGCGTTGAGCAATGGGGTCAGTACCAGTCAATTTACAGACGCCAGTCGTAAATTACGGGACTGACCCGCTTGCTCGGGAGGTTTGCTTCTCCTAAAAATTTGAGAAGATACAAATTTTTAAAGAAAGAGAGTGAAGGGAAGTTTTTCTTTGATGGGACCAAAAAAGGGGTCAGTCTCGTAATTCATAGCTGCGCTCTTGCCACCAACGTCATTTCATTTCTTCGAAATAAAATGATGTTGGTTACGCTACGCTTATGAATTAGCTGGTACTGACCCCTTTTTTCGCGTTTGTAGGAATGATATCTGGTGTGTAGCAACAACTCACTTAACTCAGGCCAAAGAAACTATTTTTTGAAGTTCTACGGAGAAATTCTTAAAGAGTTCATCTTTAGCATCTCTAATTGTTTCTATTGGGATGGAGCTACTTCTTGCAGCTGCAAGCTCTGCATCCTTCTCCTCAATCTGCTTCATCAAATCAACTAAAGGTTTTAGTGATTTTAATTTTTCGGAGGGAGTGTTGGAATCATCAAGGATGGCTAGAAGTTTTGTGAGGTTTTTTGCTTGGTTTTCTAAGGCAGTTTTCTTCGAAGTATCAGCATCAGAAAGTCCGACTATTGCTGATTGTGTTGTTTTCAGGTAATTCGCTGTAAAATTATTCAATGCTTTGAGATCTCTGAGATCTTCTTCTTCGAAAATTACAGCGTCCGAACTTAGGCTTGATTCATCTACTGGAATTAGACTAACAGGATCTTCAACAGAAGGAGAGGAGAGTGATTCAACCGGTGGTGGTGCTGTTTTTAACTTGCCATCCGCTTCTTCTGGTAAAGGCGGGACGTCGGTTATATTTGTTGGTGCTTCTTTTGGAATTGGTGGATCCGGTGCATGAGCTTCTTCAAAAGCTTCTGCAGCAGCAAGCTCTGCACTCTTCTCTTTAATTGCTTCCATTTGAGCAACTAAAATTTTTAGTTTTTCAGGAGGTAGGGTGGCTACGTCTGATTCGGTTAGAGTTAGAAATTGTTCAAAGGCTGCTAATTGTTGTTCTAATTGGGTTTCTGACGAAGTTTTTTCCTGCAATGGGTGTGTGGCTTTTCTTTGTTCTTCTTGTAAGAGTGCTTGGGTAGTTTTTTGTTTTTCTACAATAAATTCCTTTTTTTCTACAATAAATTCCTTTAATGATTGAAGTTCTTCTGTGGTTACTGAGGAGGCAGAAGCAGCTCTAGATTTGGGATTGTCTAATCGATCAAAATCGGACGAATTATATTTAAAATCAGCTTCTTCTAATTCATGATCATCCTCTTCCTCTTGATGTAGTTGGCGCATCTCTTGGATGGGAGCAGAATAGCGCCCAAAAAGGTCATCAATTTTATCTATGATTGCTTGATCTGTTTTCTCCAGCTCTTGTTTCGCTTGGATTGCCTTCCCTCTAGCCTCAATGGCTGATGCTGCGGCTTTGTCGGCTTCTG
>VHCR01000073.1 GCA_016871655.1 Verrucomicrobiota bacterium | reverse complement strand
AAGTATAGTGTATTAAATTGAAAAGGGCATGTTAGAAGCGCTGAAATTTTTTCTTAGAACAAGGCCGAAGATCGAAGCGCTATCCGAAGATAACGTGAGATCTGAGAACGCAGTTCTAAGGAAAAAGAGCAAGCTTATCGCGTGCCCTTTTCAATTTAATACACTATAAATAGAGCAAGCTCTACACCTCCCGATCCAGCTTCGGCCGAAACTGATGAGAGCGTTTCACCATCAGTTCCTCAATTTCCTCTCGTACTGATCGACTCAGGGTGAAAGGGTCTTTGATTTTTTCTAACTCAGGGATGCCACGACGCATCCAGTTTCTCCATGAGTCATCAATGCGTTCCCCATCTTGAAAATGATGGAACGGATATTTTTTTTCTAAAACTTTTTTCTTTCCGCGCGCTAATTCTTTTTCATGATTGCGAAATAACTCAAAGAAAAGAGGCTCCTCTTTTTCTTTAGAAGGAAAATTATTTTCTCTCTTAAAGCCAGCAAAGTGAAAGAGCGTTAAAGGCTCTTCATTGACAAAATAACATCCTTCCTTTTTATAAAGCTTCCGTTCATGAAAGTTCCAAGCACCCACATTATAACTGTAATCTTGCATGATATGGAGCCGTTTGACGAATCCGACAGCAGCATCAAGCCAGCGCTGCTCTGAAAAAATTCCATGAGGGATTGACGTAATGCAATTATGTTTTGTCTGCCCCCACCACCACTTTAAAAAATCGCTCCCACTGGTAGTTGCCCCGACATATCCTGAGTTAAAAATTCCTGACAATCTCACGAGGAGTCTGAATTGCTCATCACACCACCCAACTGGAATCGGAGAGTGATAATGCACCGTCAAAGAAAGGTCGGCCTTCTCAAGCCCTTCCCATCCTGCTTCCAGAGGCCCAAATAATTTCATATCGGTATCAAGGCAGATCACTTTTTCATATTTCTCGAGTAAGTGAAGAAGTGCTAACGGCTTCAACGCACAGGCCGCTTCTTTGGGAGGATATTGAAAAAGAAATTGCTTCCAGGAGAGCTCTTCCTCCTCAAAAAGTTTTTCTGCATCTAAAACGGTGAAGCCGACTTGTTGATAGTCAGTATCTTTTTGATCATACCCGATCACAAAAAGAATGAAGTCGCTCTTTTTTTCAAAGCGTTGGATCGATCGACACAGGACGACCGCTTGATAAAAGTAGTCGTTCGTGACGATGGCCGTGATGGCTTTTTTATTTTTGGATAACATGGAAGCCTATTTCTCTGTTAGAAGGATCGGGGGGAATTAACAATTGATGAATTGTTTCAAAGAGAGCAGCAAATTGCTCGCCGTGATTTTGAAATCCCTTTTCGAGAATCTTGATGCGTTGAGAAAGTTCTTCGATGGAAAAAGCCATGCGCCGTAAATTTACAAATGTTTTAATAATGGCAACGCTCATCTTGATGGCTTGGGGACTGTTAAGCACACTTGCTGCCATGAGAACGCCATGCTCTGTGAAGACACGTGGAAGATATTTGACATTCTTTCCTTGTTTCAAGGTCGCAAATTGCGACCTTGAAAAAGCATCAATCTCTTTTTTAGTAAGCTGAAACATGAATTCTTCTGGGAAGCGCTCAGCATTACGTTTGACTTGTTCGTTGAGTCGTTTTGTTGGAACGCCATAAAGCCTGGCAAGATCGGAATCAAGAATGACCTTGTGATTACGAATGGCAAAAATAAGCGGACCGATATTTTGAGTTATTGCGAGGGATGTTTTCATAAATGTAGTAGCCAACATTGCCTACACATTTTTGATTACTTTTTCAATCACCATCTTCTCGAAACATTTTTAATAGGCTTTGAGCGTGCGTCAGAGCTTTGTCATAGCTACGTTGTTTGAGATAATGCCTCAATTTCGGATCAACACTTCCTTCCGACAACAGCAGTACTTCACACCGCTCGATGACTTCGGAAGCTTCTTGAAGTTTTTTTAAATGAGCCGCGGGATCGCGATCACGAAATTCATGATCGGCAATGAGGCGCAACCGCTCACTCAGTGAGCTCGAGAGGTGTTGTAATGTAGAGGCATTCATAAGGAATAGCTGGGGTTAAAACAATTTCACGGTCAGGATTAGGCCGAAAGTCGCGAGGTCGCATCATCATTGTTTCTTCGATCTTCTCACGTTGATCCCGCGTTAACAAAAAAGGATTCGAGATATTTTGCAGTTCTGGAATATCTCGCCGTGCCCATTCACGCCAGATTTTATCGACTATTTCTCCATCTTGAAAGTGGGCATACGGATATTTCTTTTCACTCAATTTTTTCTTTTCTGCTGATAAAAGTTTTCTATGTTCGCGATAGAGTTTTATGAAAAGTTCACCTGAAAGAATCTCAATTTTTTTTAAGGCCGCGAAGGTTGGATTTTTCATCCATCCCGAAAAATGGAAACAAATCAGTGGCTTTTTGTTGACCAAATAGCGAGAACCTATTTTTTCTATTTTCCTCTCGTGATAACTCCAAGAGGCTGTGTTGTACCCACGATCTTCCATCACATGAAGCCTCGACACAAGTGTGACGGCATAATTGAGATAGAATTGATCTAAAAAAACTCCCATGTGAACCAACGTGACACAATTGTATTCTGTCTGTTGCCACCACCATTCTAAAAAAGAAATGCTCCCTCGAGAAGCCCCCACATATCCTGCATTAAAAATTCCGACCATCTTGATCAAAAAGCGAGATGGTTGTAGTCCCCAAGCTGGAATGGGTGTGTAGCTGTGAGGAGTAAGAGAGAGATCTGCCTCTTGAAGAGCTTCCCAGCCGCGCTCCAGGGGAGCAAAGAGCCTCATATCGGTATCAAGATAGATGACTTTTTCGTAACGCTTCAGCAAATGAAGGAGCGCCCGCGGTTTCAACGCGCAGCAAACTTCTACAGGGTGATATTGAAAGACAAACTGATCCCAGTTTTTTGGATTTAATGCTTTCGCATCTAAAACAGTAAAGCCAGCTTGTTGATAATTGGGATCAGCTGCATCATACCCAACTACAAAAACAACGAAGTCACTCTCTTTTTCGAATTTTTCAATCGATCGCCAAAGCACCATCGCTTGATAAAAATAATCGTTTGTAACAATCGCAACAATGGCTCTTGATGATGAGACATCATTTGTTTGCTGGGAGTCATCTTGAGAAGAAGAGAGTGCATAGACTTCTCGATCCAACTTTGGTCGATAGGCCTCATCTCGCTGCTTCATGATGATTTCAATTTCCTCTCTCCGGTCATGCGTCATTGAAAAAGGGTCTTCGACTTTTTCTAATTCAGGAATGCCGCGCCGCATCCAATCTCGTTCCAAAGCGGTGATCTTTTTCCCATCTTGAAAATGTTGGAACGGATATTTTTTGGGCAACACTTTTCTTTTTTCGCGTTGCACTTCTTTTTTGTACTTGTGATACAACTCTTCAAAAATTTCTATGCCGGAAGAGGGAGGTCTCATCTCAATTGATTCTGCATAACTAGAAAAATGAAATAACGTGAGTGGTTTTCCATTGACCAAATAGCGAGTGCTTGCTTTTCCCAACACTCGCTCATGCAGGTTCCAGCAAGCAACGTTGTAGCCATCATCACGCACGATCCCAAGACGTGGAACCATGTAGACTGCATCATTGAGATAGACTTGATCTAAAAAAATCCCTCTCGCATGCGCGATGAAGCAATTGTGTTTTGTCTGCTCCCACCACCATTGCAGAAAAGGAGTACCTCCTCGAGACGCTGCCACATAACCAGCATTAAAAAGTCCCGAAACTCGTATCGTCACCCGCGGTGGATCCAACCCATCGTCCTTAATAGGAATGTAGCTATGCGGCGTCAAAGAAAGATCTGACTCGTCCAACAGCCTCCAGCCTTCTTCCAAAGCCCCAAAGACTTTCATGTCGACATCGAGATAGATGACTTTTTCATATTCTTGGAGCAGATGCTCCATCGCTAGTGGCTTCAGCGCGCAGGCGGCCTGTAGCCCATCATATTGAAAAATGAATTGCTTCCATCCTTGAGAAATTAAAATTTTGGCATCTAAAATCGTGAACCCAGCATTTTGATAATCGGGATCCGCTTTATCGTACCCGATCACAAAAACAACAAAATCACTCTTTTTTTCAAAACGCTTGATCGACCTCCAAAGGATCACGGCTTGATGAAAATAATCATTGGTAACAATTGCTACGATTGCTTGTTGGTTTTTTGTGATCATGAAGAGAAAGAATTAACCCGAATATTTCATGATAAATCGTAGCAAGACGCCGTGCAAGGCCTATGGATGCAGGCGCTATGGCAACTCGCTCGATTAAGGAGTTCCGCTCAGCTAGGCCGCAAATTTCATGCTGATTCGTCGCAAGGCGCTGCGAATCCTTATGCAGACAAGGAAGGCGATGGGTTACGACGACGGCTGTATGCCCCATACCGCCCGAGGAGCAATCCGAGCCTGACGCTGCAAAGACCGCATTGTTGCGGTATAAGGCCCCCGAAGAGGATCAATGTTAAATAGATTACTGCGCAGAACTATTGCCAGCATTATCACTCCCAACAGCCTGCCAGCCTGCAGGAGCGACAGGCGAGTCGAGATAAATTTTTTCGGTGATGTTTGGTTGTGGCTGAGTTGGGCCAAAGAATAAAAGCATGTATGTCGACCCGGAAGGATTTGCATTTCTATAGTGATGCGATGCATCTTCATCATGAAGCCATGGAAAATTTTCTGGTGTATCTTTGAAGGACACATATGTATCTGAATATTTGATATATCCAGGAAGTGAGGGTTGAGCCCACTGAGTCAATTCACCAATTTTCCCTTGGGTTGGCCCTTCTTCCCAAGGAGCCATTTGATCAGGCTTTCTCTCATATTGATGCCATGGGGATCCTGGTTTTGCAGCGTAGAAAAATTGCTGCACGTTGTAAGGATCCATCGGGCTATCGACGTTGTAAACATTCAGAGGTGATTGCAGATCGCTAGCATCAGGGTGGTGCTTGATCCCATTTTCAAGGACTCCTGTTTCACCCCATTGAACATAAGGAGTAGTTGTCACATTCCCTTTATCATCGTAATAAAAACCATATGGTGCATACGGTTTGGAAGGATCGTTCGGATCGACGCCAAAAGGAAAAGCGTGATCGTAAGGAAGATTGTCTGGTTTCTTCTTCCCATAGCCAGAATAATTTTCCCATTGTTGCCAATATTCTCCCCAAGTTCTATTAGAGTCATACCATTTATTAGCAGCTGCGGAAGGCGCTGCAGCCTGCATGTAAGCCGGTGGCGGAGGGGAATTTTGATTCTGGCTGTAATAAAAGGTTGGCATAAATTTTTGGAGTTGGGGTGAAACTGGTTGCTACTTTTAAAAGTTGTTTCCTCTGCTGTCAAATGATTTTATCTCTCTTCCATCCCTTCCATCCTTGTAAATTTTTTTCTGTAGTCCGCAGCCTACAGCTTGTAGTCTTTATCTCCTGCTCTCATGAAAATTCAACGCGCTCTTCTCTCTGTCTCCGACAAATCAGGTCTCCTCGATTTTGCACGAGGCCTCGCGGATCAAGGCGTGGAGTTGATCTCGACTGGTGGCACGGCGAAGGCTTTGCAAGCCGCTGGCATTCCGGTTATCGAAATTTCCGACTTTACCGGCTTCCCTGAAATCATGGAGGGCCGCGTCAAGACGCTTCATCCCAAAGTCCATGGAGGTCTGCTTTATCGACGCAATCAACCGACGCATGTCGCACAAGCTATCCAACATGAGATCCTCCCAATCGATCTCGTCTGTGTGAATCTTTATCCCTTTGTTGAGACTGTCGCCAAAAAAGGAACGTCTCTCGAGGAAGCGATCGAACAAATCGACATCGGCGGTCCTTCAATGATTCGCAGCGCTGCCAAAAATCAGGAGTCAGTCACGGTCGTCGTCGATCCAAACGATTATCCGCGTATTCTTGAATCGATGAAAGAGCACGATGGAGCCACCACTCCTGAAATGAGAGCACGCCTTGCAGTGAAGGCCTTCTCGATGACAGCCGCTTACGATCACGCGATCAGCTCCTACCTTGATGGAGAAGTTGTCACTGACACCGCCCTCTCGCTCGAATTTCCCCAGGCGAGTCGCCTCCGCTACGGTGAAAACCCACACCAGGAAGCCGAACTTTATGGCAACTTTTTTGACTACTTTGAACAACTTCACGGTAAAGATCTTTCGTTTAACAATATTCTCGATATCACTGCGGCAACTCGCTTAATGGCGGAGTTTGAACGCCCTACTGTTGCGATCCTTAAACACAACAACCCGTGCGGCGTTGGAAGTGACGACGACCTCTGTGCGGCTTGGGAAAAGGCTTTTGCGACTGATCGTTCTGCCCCTTTTGGTGGAATCATCATCGTCAATCGCCCGATCACCGAAGAGCTGGCACGCGATATTTCCGAGATTTTTAGCGAAGTCATCATCGCTCCCGAGTTTCAACCCGAGGCGCGTGCGTTGCTTCAAAAGAAAAAAAATCTCCGCTTGATGCGTCTGCTACAACCGATTCCGCTTACACCACGTGATATTCGTTCGGTTGTTGGCGGCCTCTTGGTTCAAGATGCTGACATCGACAACGGCGGCAAGATAGGTGTGATGGAACATAACGTTGTTACCAGCCGACCGCCGACCCGCGAGGAGTTAGAGGCGATGGAATTTGGATGGAAAGTTGTCAAACATGTGAAAAGCAATGCCATCGTCTATGCAGGTCGCGATCGTACACTCGGAATCGGTGCCGGCCAAATGTCCCGCGTCGATGCCTCTCGCATCGCTGTCTGGAAAGCCTCAGAGGCTGGACTCTCCTTGCAAGGAAGCGTCGTCTGCAGTGATGCCTTCTTTCCTTTTCCTGATGGACTCCTCGCCGCAGCTGATGCGGGTGCCACCGCTGCGATCCAACCAGGAGGCTCCTTACGCGATTCAGAAGTCATCAGCGCTGCTAATGAGCGCAATATGGCAATGGTATTCACCGGCCGTCGCCACTTCCGGCATTAGTGCATTATAAATTCTACTGCTGTAGCGAAGAGCCGCGTCGCGTCGGTGCTCGCGTCATCGAGTATTAAGATATACACTCAGCCGCTGTGCGCCGCCGCCCTTGCTCTTCATCAACATCAGCAAATTTCTAACGCACTAACCCGAGACTGACCTGTTGCCTCATAAGT
>VHCR01000072.1 GCA_016871655.1 Verrucomicrobiota bacterium | reverse complement strand
GGATTTTTTCAAACTGTTTTAGAACGACTAGAAGAACCTGGGTTAGAAAAAATGCTTGGAGAGCGACTGGATCTGCACTTGAGTTTAAGTTGCGAATAGATAATCGACTCCCGGACGCTGATAGTGAAAGCCACTGAGAGGCGAGGGGAGGTGAAGATTTTTTCCAAGACTCAAAAACTGAAAAGCGCGCCCCATTGTTTCAGGATGTAACAGCGTTTGCAGAAGACGAAATTCTTTTTGTTCATGAGGCATGAGAGACTTTCCTTCAAAAGTTCGTAGCCAAATTTCTGCAGCGCCGATAAGAAAATGATGTTGATCGGTGTAGCCTAGAATTTCAAAACATTGGTTGCTTGCTTGGTCAGCGAGATCCGTAAAATCAACGTGAGCCGTAATGTCGCGTTTTCCGATTTCTTCTAATGGATTATCGTAGCGGCGATGATCTTGGTAACAAGCCATACTTCCTTGAGCGCGATAGGGAGCAAAGCGTTGAGGGCCAGCGTAACCGTAATCGGCAATAAGGATCATCCCTCGCTCCAGCTTCATGGCAAGCTGCTCCAGCCAAGGACGAATGCCAAGACGTACTTCCCATAAAAATCCTGGGGCGAGCGTGGTCGGAAGTTTTTCTGCAACAGCACGAAGTTCTTTTTGTTCGATAGGAGCTATGGTCCAAGAAGACCCTTCTGAATAGGGGTCAGTTCCGGATATTGCATATTTTGGTGCCATAGCATGAACTAATGGACTGGCACCAGAATATGCAATATCCGGAACTGACCCCTTCGTTACAACACGTTTTTCAAGCCACTCTTTGCCATCCCACATGAGCAAATCAATGGGAAAAGCATCAAGAAGTTCATTTGAAAAATGGATTCCTTCAAAGGCAGGAAGAGTTTTCAAATTTTGCACCCATGAAATATTTTTCTGATCCTTCAACGTTTCTTGCTGCTTTTTTTGATAAATAGAAAATGGCTCAACGATGGAATAACGAATGGCAGAAAAAAAATCGAGGGAGGCTTTTGAGGCCTCTAAAATATCGAGGGCAAGCCTACCATCGTTGGCTCCTTGTTCAACAACAGTAAAATTTTTGGGTCGTCCCATTTTTTTCCAGAGCTCTTCAAAAAAAAGCGCCAAAATTTTTCCATAAATTTTTCCCACGCTCACGTTGGTAAAAAAATCACCCGCTTTTCCAATGCGAGCACGGCCCGAAGCGTAGTACCCGTGCTGTGGGTCATAGAGTGCTTGCTCCATGAATTCAGAAAACGAGAGACTGTTGATCACTTTACAATCTCCCTCACATAAACATTCACCGTTCCATCGTTTCCTTTTTTAACATCAGTGATCATGAAAGGACGGTCTGTATTGCGGGTAACGGTTGTCCCTTCGGCTGGTGGAGATGTTCCCTTCGGGTAGGCAACGATGATACGCATTTTTGAAATGCGATCAGGTGTTAGATCGGATGAGGTTCCTGATTGATAGCGTAGCACAGAGCGATCTTGGCCAGAGGCTGTCACCGCAAAATCTCCTTGCAGGTAAAGCCGCTGGCCAGCGAGGCCTTGTTCTGCAAGATTGCTCAATTGTGGTGCGGCTACAAAACGTCCGCGAGGCATTTTCCCGGGATCGTAAATTTGCCACAACTCTGTTGCTGATGTTGGAGCTGTAGCAGCGAGTGTTGCAGGTGTTGGTAGAACAGATTGATTGGCAGCAGCAAGATCCGGCGTAGCTTCTGCAGTGCTTGAAGCGGGTGCTGATGGAAGTGCCGTGGCAACTGGTGTTGCAGGAGGTGTTGCTGGAACGGCCTTGGCAGTTGTTGTTGCTGGCATTGCTGTGGGAAGGGCTGCAGCTACTGGCGTTGCAGGCAAAGTTTGTGGAGTAACAGGAGCAGCTGCTGGGGTAGCTGGAAGAACTGCTGGAGTATTCAACGGCAAAGCTCGTTCCACTTTGGGGGCTACAGCAGCACTTGCCTTAGCTGGAGCAGGATTGCCTTTTTCTACGCGTGGTGTGTTTTTTAGAAGTGTTCTTTTGACGGGAGCAGTTGGTTTGGCAGAAATAATTTGCAAGACAAAAGCAGAGCTCGGTTGAGCGGTTTGTTGAGAGCTTTCTTGATTAGAAAACTCCATCTTCGCGCGGTAAGCCGCATATTCCTCTTCTGCTGAAGCAAGATTTTTTGGAGAGAGGATGGGGAGGCCAGCTTCAATGTTAGGATCCGTTGGAGGGGCTAGTGAAAAAAGAATGGGGCCACTGTTTGTCGGTCCATAACTTCCATAAAGGAGTGAGATGGTCGTGAATTTAAGGCGTCCATCAGAAAGTTTTTCGACATGGAGAATAGCAGAAAGGTCCAAGGGTTTTTCGAATTTAATTTCTTGGCCTGGTGTTAAGTACTGCTTAAGGGAAGCAATCTCATTAGCATTTTTTTCAACGTCATTATTTGGATTGAATTCAAGTGTTGCACCAGCATTCGTGTTGCCAAGGACTTCTTGGAGTTCATGATTTTGAGCCTCTACTAATTTTTTTACCTGACCGGCAGTGTTGAGTTTTGCAATGAGTTTGCTATTAGCTGCTGGAAAAACTTGTTCTAAGAGGATTTCTGGTTGGTCTTCTGATTGCAGCAGAGCACAAACTCCTGGATAAAAAAAACTTTTTTTTGTGAGTGGAAAAGTGGCTAAAATGCTATATTCTTCCGTTACGTAAGGCGTTAGGGCATGTGTCTGATGATAATTGCGGAGAAAATTAGCAAGAAGACCATCATTAACCTTTCTCATTTCTCGTTCACTGAGTCTGCCAAAGCGTTCGAGAAGTTGCTTCGGTTTGAGAAACTCGCCGCGTGGCGCCTCGGTGAGCTCGAAGCGTTGAGGCTGTTCCAATTTGTGGAGGCGCATGAGGAGATGATAATTCCCTGCCTTTTCAGGATGTCCAAAAACATAAAAACTTCCGATCCAACAAAAAAGGGCAAACCCCATCAGCAAGAAGATAAAAATAGTCCATGCAAATATTCCGTCAACGCCATGGGAGCTGGCGCGGTGTGGCATGGAGCTAGGAAAACGATTGTAATTTTTCATTTTTTGATTTTTTGAAAAGGCTAAAGGCCAAAGGCTGATAGCTGAAGGAGCTAGCCCACAAATTTCATACTGATCCTGCTATGGCTTGCGAAACCCTGATGGATACAGCGTCAGGTTCGGATTGCTCCTCGGGTGGTATGGAGCATACAGCCGTCGTCGCAACCCATCGCCTTCCTTGTCTGCATCAGGATTCGCGGCGCCTCGTGACGAATCAATATGAAATTTGCGGGCTATGAAGGGGTTTATTAAAATTTTATTTCATTGTTTTTATTATTCTCTATTTTCAAAAATCAATTGTCTTGATGAAAGACCTTCAGCCTTCAGTCCTCAGTCTTCAGCCTTTTTAGCTTCAAAAGACGTGCCGCAGCCGCAGCTACGGACCGCGTGTGGATTGATGATCCGAAAGCCCCTTCCTGTCAAGCCGTCCTCGTAATCGATGGTGCAATCTGACAGTTGCTCCAAACTTTTGGCATCAATAAAAATAGAAGCTCCTTCCGATTCGATCACCGTGTCTCCCGTTTGTTGAGCTGCCAAGTTCATCGCGTATTGCAGCCCTGCACAACCTCCTTGTTCAATGGACAAGCGAAGACCATGACCTTGAGGGGCCTGTTTTTCTTGAAGTAGCTCGCGCACATGTTTGGCGGCTTGAGGAGTGATGGAAGGCATAGGAAGAGTGTAACGAGTAAAGAGTGAAGGGTAAAGAGTGTATCAGCATGCGTTAAAGAAAGTTTTCAATTTAATACACTATATCATCCACTAAGATACGACTTCAAAAGCTGATTTCATCGCCGATCTGAAAACCACTCTTTACCCTTTACCCTTTACTCTTTACTCTGGTCTTGTTTATGGGACGTATTCATCTTTTAAGCGATATTGTTGCCAATCAAGTGGCGGCTGGGGAGGTTGTGGAGCGGCCTGCTTCGGTGCTCAAGGAGCTTGTGGAAAATAGCATTGATGCCGGTGCTCGAAAAATTCTTGTTGAATTTAACAGAGGAGGTATCGAACTGTTGCGTGTGACCGATGATGGGCTTGGGATGGATCGTTCTGATGCGTTGCTTTCATTGGAACGTCATGCCACGAGTAAAATTCGAACGATGAACGATTTGGCAGCCGTGATCACGCTCGGTTTTCGCGGAGAGGCGTTGCCGAGTATTGCGAGTGTCTCTCGTTTTCGTCTTGTGACAAGACAACAAGAAGCGGCAAAAGAAAATTTCCCTGGCACGGAAATCAAAGTGGAAGGTGGAAAAATCGTTGAAGTCAAAGAAAGCGGTGAGGCTCCTGGAACCAAAATTGAAGTGCGAGATCTTTTTTACAACGTTCCGGCACGTCGCAAATTTTTGAAAGGAGAGCAAACCGAGGCAGCCCACTTGATTGCGCAGCTGCAATTTTTGGCAGTGGCGCATCCGGAGATCGCATGGACTTGTGTGCGCGATGGAAAAGAAATTCTCCGCTTGGGGGCTTCAGAGAATTTAGCTATCAGGCTTAGCGACCTTTATGGTACACCGTTTCTCAAACGGATGAAAGAAGTCCCTTCGTTCGAAGTTGAAGAAATCTCCGTGCATGGATTTTTTGCCAGGCCGGGAGAGGGGCGCTCCGATCGCTCGCATCAATTGCTTTTTGTTAATGGTCGCATTGTTCGTAACAATCTCTTGTCTCAGGCGCTCCGCGAAGCGTGCGATGGGATTTTGCCGAAAGGACTCCAGCCGCCAGCTGTTCTCTTTTTTAAACTTGATCCGAGCAAAATCGATTGCAACGTTCATCCGGCGAAGCGAGAGATTCGTTTTCAAGAGCCATCAAAAATCAAAACGGCAGCACTGAGAGCCGCTCAGAGCGTGATGGGAAATTTTGAACAGGCCTCCACAGGTATTCCTCCGCTGCAAGAGATTGCTCGTTCTTACAACGTGCAGCGAAGAGAATATCCAACGGAATTTTTTTCTCAGCAGAGTTCACTCATCGAAGAAAAAGTGCCGCTACGAAGTACCGACATCCCCGCGAAAGTCGACATCCAACTCTCTGAAATGCCCCCACAAAGTGGCAGTACTTCAACTTCAACTTCTAACTTTAACTCCCGCGAAGCGGGAACTCCTTTCCGCTACATTGGGACTCTTGCACAACGGTATTTGTTGTTGGAAGAAGAAGAGGGACTTGTTTTATTGGAGGTTAGCGGAGCGCTTGAGCGTATCACTTACGAATCGCTTATTCAGAAGCTGTTGGGAGGAGCATTGCAAAGCCAGTCGCTCTTGCTGCCGCAAATCATCGAACTGTCGCCAGCGGAAGCTTCATGGATCATGGCTCATCAAGAACTACTCGCAAAGGCCGGAGTCGAAGTCGAACTTTTTGGAGAAGAAAAAAGAGGAGTCTCGAGTCTCAAAATCGATGCCGTTCCTCTCATTGCCGCAGAGATTCCAGTGGCCACGTTGTTGCAACAACTTGTTCACGATTTTCAGCAGGAGGAATCAAGAAGCTCTCTCAAAAAAGGAAAACAACTTCTCTCCGTCGAAGAGACCCTCGCACGTTCTGTGAGTGGGATGGTTGCTCAAGCAAAAAAATTGCCAGTAGGAGAAACGGCCGCAGTCATGCTGATCCGAGATTTATTCCGTTGTCAGCTTCCTTACTCGACACCATCAGGAAAACCGACGATGATCCAACTCTCGCAAACAGAATTGCGCCGAAAATTTAATAAATAGTTTCCAATAATTTATGAGCTCTCAAGAAAAAGTACTCGTTGTTCCTCGTTCTCTCTTCGACTCCCTCGGTTCCTTCCAAGGCCTGAGCAGCGAGATTGAGCGCTATCTTCCTGTGTTTTTAGATCCAGCCAATCACTCGTTTGTCGCGAGAGCAGAGGCAGAAGAAGATCCTTCCCTCAAGCAGCTCATTCCTTACATTGTTGTAACGTGTGGCGATCGCGTCTTGCAATATCGACGCGGGAGCGGTTCTGGCGAAACTCGCCTTTTGAAAAAGCGATCGCTTGGGATTGGGGGACACATCAATGACGAAGATGGTTTAGGAAAAGACTTTGACGCTGCTGCCTACGAACGCGCTTTGCTACGCGAGTTGGAAGAGGAGTTGCATTTGCCCTCTTCGTTTCATTTTAGCCAAATCAAACCACTCGCACTCCTCAATGATGATTCAAATGCTGTCGGCGAAGTCCATCTCGGAGTTGTCCATCAATGTGAGCTTTTGTCTGATGAAGTGACAGCGCGCGAGGAAGCGATTGCGGAATTAGGATTTTTTTCTCACGAAGAATTGCAGCAGCGTATCGAAGAATTTGAAAGCTGGTCACAGATTGTGATTCGAGGCTGGAACGGCCTAAAGGCCAAAAAGTAGCCCCTCTTTTTCCCGCAATCGGCTCTGAAGGGGAGAAAACGGGGAAATCCTACAGAGAAGAAATGGAAGTTAGGGTGTTATGGAGGTTAGTATTTTAGTAGCAACTTACTGATTATAAGCTTGATTTGCTAAAAAATAAAAAATTCACTTTCCGGGTATCAACATAGCCACCCCTCAAAATAGGGCCCTCCACGGGCATCCTAGAGCGTTTTTTTGAAAAAACTCCTCTAAATTTTAGACTAGGCTTGAGCTTTTAGCCCGATTGATTGCGATAAGAGCCGCTTGAGCTTGATCAAGAGAGCGAGTGGCTTTTTGTAATTGAGTTGAAGAGTCTTCTTGGTCGATTCGGGCTAATGCTCTTATTGGATCTTCTTCAGCCACTATCGAGAGTGTTGTGGTGACGATGTCTTGTAAAAGAACACGAGCATCTCCAAGGAATTTATTTCCTCTTGTAATACGCTTGTCCGTTGAAGCGCCTAACTTGTTGTAGGACTCTTCCAATCCGGGAAGACGATTTTGTGCTTCATTCATTGAGGATTGAACGCGACCAAGTAGTGCTTGTTGTTGTTCTAGGAGCGGGTGTTGTTGTTCGAGGGAAGCAAGTTTAGCAGTTTCTCGATCGACTTCGGCGCCGAGTTCTTCCGCTAAGCTTTGTTGATATTCGTAATCTTGTTCTCTTCTTTGACCTGTGAAAGTGTGTTGAGCTTGTTGGCGTTGACGTTCTGAACTGTCCAATTGCTCTATTGTAAGTTGAGCTAACTTTTCATCGGCCTCTTCAAGCTTCTGTTGTGCTCTTTGAATGACTTTGGATTGAGCTGCTATTTCGGTTACAAGTAATCAA
>VHCR01000071.1 GCA_016871655.1 Verrucomicrobiota bacterium | reverse complement strand
GATAAAATTGATGCAGTACAAGGAGCGAGAAGCAGAGCCGAGGAGTGTATAAGTAATACTCGACGAAGGCGAGCATCACAGCGACGCAGTAATGCGCGATTTTAGCTTTTTCAAGACACCCTCTAACGAGTGGCGAGTAGCTTTTTGCATTCTTTGCGGTTAATTTTTGTCTTTCTTTTCTGCTATGCGTTCTTTGTGGTTCATTCTTTTTTTCTTTCTGGGAGTTGTTTTTGCACAAGCCCAAGAAAAACTGCCACCTGCGCCAATTCACTACTTCAATGATGCGGCGGGGGTTGTATCTCCTCAAGTCGCTTCGCAGCTCAATGAACAGCTTGCCGATTTTGATCGCAAGACTTCCAATCAAATTGTCGTTGCGATTTATCCAGAGTTTTGGAGCAAAACTTCACCCGAAGACCTCGCTCAACAACTTTACACAGCCTGGCACCCTGGAACGAAAAAATTTAGCAATGGCGTTCTCGTTTTAGTTTTTCCAAAGGAACACATCATTCGCATTCAAACTGGCTACGGCCTGGAAGGGGCACTACCGGATGCTCTTTGCAAACGGATCATCGACGACGTGATGGCACCGGCCTTCCAACGTGGTGATTACAACGGCGGCTTCACCTCAGGCCTTGCTGCCATCATGAAGGCAACCGCTGGAGAATATCAAGCTAGTCCTAAGAAAAAGAAACCAGTCTCGTGGCAACAAATTCTTTTTTCTCCCTTTGGCTTTTTCCTTCTCATCATCCTTTGCTCCATGATTTTTAACCGTCGCCGTACGAGCAACGGCTTAGAACCTGATGTGCGGGGTGGCGGCTGGTGGTTTGGCGGCGGTGGATTCGGTGGTGGAGGTGGATTTGGCGGAGGAGATAGCGGCGGTGGGTTTTTTGGTGGCGGCGGCGACAGCGGTGGTGGCGGGGCAGGGGGAAGCTGGTGACTAGGCTGCTGCTCAGGCGTAGGCGTTCAGCAGACTGGTTAAGAGTAAGTTTTCTAAATCTGCTTTTGTAGAAAGTGAAAGTTAAAAGTTGAAGTTGAAGTTAAGACTCGCCTTCGGCGAAAAATTAAATTTTTTTATTCGCGAAGCGCACGAAACTTAAACTCTTAACTTCAACTGCTGGCGGTCGTGATGCTGCTTTGCAGCATCACGACTGCCAGCATGTGCCCCGTTTTTCCTTTTTCGCGACGATAGGAATAATACTTTTCTAAATTGCAGGCCGTGCAGATTTCTTCATCGTGAATGTCGTGAACACCAGCTTGAGAAGCCTGATCACGAATAATTTTTGCAAAATCGATTTCGTAGCAAGGAGGGCGAATGCAAGGCCCAATGGTGACAATCAGATCTTGAAGTTGTGATGAACAATTTTTTTGAAGTAACTGGATTGCTTTAGGAACAATCCCGGCTTCGGTCCCACCTTTGCCGGAATGGACGAGAGCCACGGCTTTGCTCTTTTGATCGATGATCCAGACAGGCGCGCAATCAGCAACAGTAATGCCAAGAACTACATTTGACTCTTGTGTTATCAGCCCATCAACATTAGGGACTAAACCTCCATAGTCATCAGAGCCCCTTATGATCGCGATCTCAGAACCATGAACTTCATGAGCACAAAAAAATTTCTTTGCTGCAGGCAATAATTCCTTCACCGTTTTTTTAAAAAAAGGAATCCGCGCCATTAATGCTTCTTGCCGATCCGCAGGAAGCTGCATACCAGGAACGCGTCCGATGAGGAAGGCAGTGACAAATGGAATGTCTTTGAGAATTGGAAAAAGATTCACAGAGAAAATTATATTTAAAAGAATTCACCACAAGGATCACAAAAAGAATTTTTTTTATAAAAATTTTATTTTTGTGTTCTTTGTGCTGCCGCTGAAAGCGGCATTTGTGATCTTTGTGGTGAATTGCCTTCCTACTTCTTAAACTTCACTTTCAAAACTCTCCTCCCATCAGTCTCCGTAATGGTTGCCGTATAGTTTTCTACCATTACTTTTTCTCCTCGTGTGGGAAGATGCCCGAGCAGCTGCGTCACATAACCTCCAACCGTGCTAACTTCAGTTTCAGAAATTTTTAAGTCACACATCTCAGCCAAGTCGTGCAATGCAAGCGTCCCTGCTGCTTCAAATTCGTTTTCATTGATTCGATAAAACTCTTCATCGGCCGTATCGAATTCATCTTGAATAGAGCCGACTAATTCTTCGAGCACGTTGTCGAGCGTGACCACGCCAACGGTACCACCATATTCATCAACGGCAATGGCAAAATGCGCATGTTTTTGCAGAAAAAAATTGAGCAACTTTTCCAACGACATCATTTCAGAAACGTGAAAAATAGGTCGTTGAATTTTAAAAAGATTTTTTTCGCGCGTATGAACCAGCTCCAATAAATCTTTGATGTGAATGAGTCCCGATACCTCATCGAGTTCTGCACGACAAATCGGAAAACGCGTGTGTTGTGAAGCGATGACCTTCGCCAACTCTTCTTCAAAACTTTTATTGAGATCAAAAAAGATCACATCGCTGCGAGGCGTCATGATATCTCGCACGACACGATAACGAAGATCGAGAGCGTTGAGCGCCAATTTTTGTCCGAGTGGAGTGATCTCATCCGTCTTTGTGCTTTCTCCCAAAATGAGCCGCAGCTCCTCTTCGCTGTGGACGAGTTCTGTTTCATTTGCTGGCTCCAACCGGAAAACGTAGCGCAATAATCCCGTCGAAGCTCCATTGAGGAGATGAATCGCTGGTCGAAAAATCGTGTAAAAAAATGACAAGGGAGATCCCAACCAAAGCATGATGGGAACAGGCTTGCGAATCGCCACAGTCTTGGGAGCTTGTTCTCCCAGCACAATGTGAAGCGAGGTAATCAGCGTGAAAGCTATAAAAAAGGATGCTGTCGTTATCAATTTTTCTGATCCTATTCCGATCAAAAGAAAAAGGGGCGTCAGAAGAGATTTGAGAAAAGGCTCTCCCACCCAACCAAGTGCCAAACTTGCCAACGTAATACCAAGTTGCGTTGCCGAGAGATAGGCATCGAGGTTTTTTGTAATGTGCTGGGCTCGACGCGCCCTATTCCCTTTTTGATCGAGGAGTGCCTCAAGTTGACTTGGTCGAATTTTCACAATGGCAAACTCACACGCCACGAAAAAAGCATTGAGTAAGACAAGTCCAAAAATTGCTGCCAGCTTAAAGAAGATGACATCGCCGGAATCGAATGAAGGTTGCAGGCTGGCGAAGAAAGGCTGTAGGAAAGCAATCATGAGAAAAACGATCTATCAACGAACAATCGTCTCAAAAAAGTAAAAAAACGCCACGATAAGTTGAAAACGTGTTCAAAAGCGCTGATGCGGATGAAGAGCAAGGAGCCTCGGAGCATAGGCGCTGAGCGTATATTAATACGTGAAGCAACGAGCACCGAAATGACGCCGCAATTCGCCGCAGCAGTAGACTTTAGGACACGTTTTTACCAGCTCGACTTGGTCACGCCCGGTATCAGGCCATTCGTAGCCATCTCACGGAAGGTAATACGAGAAAGCTGGAAGCGACGCAAGAAAGCGCGGCGACGACCAGTTAATTTGCAGCGGTTGGTAAGACGCACAGGGCTCGCATCACGAGGAAGCTGGCTGAGACCAATGTAATCTTTTTTTGCTTTGAGCTCCGCGCGCAATTCGGCCCACTTCGCAACGGTTGCCCGTTTGCGTTTGTCGCGTTCGATCCAGGAAGTTTTTGCCATAGGGGTAAAAAAGGTAGCGGAAAACTCAATTTTGGCAAGGACTTTTTTTCGAAGAATAAGAAATTCACCACAAAGCACACAAAGCCGCTAAAGCGGCACACAGAGAACACAAAAGAATGCAACTCGCTCGCTCCTGCGGGGCTGCCTTCGGCAGTCGATCCAGCGACTGCCACGCCGCACGTATGTTTTTAGAAAAAAATTCTAGGCTTTAAAAAACATTTTCTTTTCAAATTGTTCACACCTACAATTCTTCCTTAATAAAATTTTTTATAAAAAATTTTGTTTTGTGTTCCTTGTGTTGCCGCCGTAGGCGGCATTTGTGTTCTTTGTGGTGAATTGTCTTTCTCTCTTTTTATGCCCAGTCGTCTCATCATTTCCGAAAGCGAACGGAGCGCTGACATGTTTTATGCCACGCGCTTCCGAGCTCCCGATCCCTTCGTCTACTTAGAACATCGCGGAAAAAAATTTTTACTCCTCAGCGATCTCGAAATCGATCGTGGACGGCGCGAAGCGAAAGTCGATGCTGTTTTTTCCTCAAGTGAGTTGCAGGACCAATTGAAACAACGTCTCAAACGCACTCCCAACTCCGAAGAAGTCATCGCCTTTTTCATCAAGCAGCAAGGGGTGCGCAGCGTTTTGGTTCCGCGTGACTTCCCGCTTGGCATGGCCCACGATTTAAAAAAAGCCGATGTCATAATAACGCCAGTGAAAGCCGATTTTTTCGCAGAACGCGCCATCAAGACGGCTCAAGAAGTTGCTGCTTTAAGGAGCGCTTTGAAAATCACCGAGATCGGGTTGGCGCGAGCTCATGAAATTTTAAAATCTTCCAGCATCAAAAAAAACCGCCGCCTCGAATGGGCGCACCAGCCGTTAACGTCGGAGTTGATGCGCTGTGAGATTGAAAGCGCCATACTTCGTGCCGGCGGGATCCCCGCTGGAGATTCGATCATCTCTGGGGGCCAGCAGGCCTGTGACCCTCATGAACGAGGCCACGGACCTCTCCACGCCAACGAACTAATCGTGATCGATCTTTTCCCACGCGATCAAAAAAGCGGCTACTACGGCGACCTAACGCGAACGGTCGTCCGCGGCAAAGCCTCCGAAGGACAACGCCAACTTTGGGAAACCGCGCTGCAAGGACAAGAACAAGTTTTGGAAAAATTAAAACCTGGAGTCTCTGGAAAAAAAATCCATACCGCGTTGGAAAACTTTTTTTCAGAACAAGGCTACCCCAAAGAGAAAAAAAACGGCCGTTGGAGTGGCTTCTTTCATGGCACTGGTCATAGCCTCGGCTTGGAGATTCACGATGGCCTTCGTTTTGGAAAAACCATTTTGAAACCTGGCCATGTCTTCACCATTGAGCCTGGACTCTACATCCCAGGCCTCGGCGGTGTTCGTCATGAAGATGTGGTGGTGATTACAGAAAAAGGATATCGATTGTTGAGTTCGTTCCCGAAGACGCTAGAAGTTTGACAACACCGAAAGAGAATTCACCACAAAGAACCCAGAGGGAGTTTTTAGAAGATGGAAGATGGGAGTAGAGGCCTTCGGCAAGAGTAAAAATTTTTATAATGTTTGCGATAGCAAACCACAACTCCCATCTTCCATCTCCTATCTTCTATCTTCAAAATTTCTTTGCGTTCTTGTGGTAAATTGCTTTTCTTGATCTTCTAGTCATCCAGGCGTATGTTTTTACCATGAACTTTTCGTATTACTTTCTTCTTATTGGGGTCCCTTTGATTTTTGGACTCTGGGCGCAATTTCGCGTCTCTTCAACTTTTAATCGTTATAAAAAAGTTAGCACAGCTTCTGGACTGACAGGCGCTCAAGCGGCTCAGCAAATTCTAAGCGCCTCCGAAATCCACGATGTTTCCATTGTTGCCATCGATAGCATGTTAGGCGATCACTACGATCCTTCTAAAAAACAGTTGAGCCTCTCCACCGATGTTTTTTATGGAAATTCTATTTCTGCGGTCGGTGTTGCAGCACATGAGTGCGGTCATGCCATCCAGCACAAGGCGCATTATCCACCATTACACTGGCGTAATACCATTGTGCCTGCGACTCAGTTTTCTTCGCAAATACTTCCTTTTGTTTTACTCGGCGGTTTCTTTTTTCATCTCACCAACCTGATCACTCTTGGTATCGCCTGTTATGCGGTGCTGATGGTTTTTCAACTCATTACCTTGCCGGTGGAGTTTGATGCCTCCTCACGTGCCAAACTGATTCTTCAAAAAATGGGAATCATTCATACTCCCTCTGAAATTAGAGGCGTCAATGCTGTCCTCGACGCGGCCGCACTGACCTACATCGCCGCATTCATCGCCGCTGTTGGCAATATGATTTATTTGCTCATGGTGCGTCGGGATAGTCGCTAAAGAAAAATCCTAAGCCTTCTTAAAAAACAGGAAAAACCTCATGAAGCCACTATCTCCCCCGTTTGAAACTCCTCCCGTCGCGCTCACCATCGCCGGCTCGGATTGCTCGAGTGGCGCAGGTATCCAAGCTGACCTCAAAACATTCAGTACTTTTGGCTGCTACGGACTCACTGTCGTAACTTGCGTCGTCGCAGAAGCTCCAGGAAAAGTTGTCTCCATTCAGCCCATTGATATTTCGATTATTCGCGAGCAGCTCTCCGTTTTACTCGAATCATTTCCTGTCACCGCAATCAAAACAGGGATGCTCTTTTCAACGCCAATCATTGAGATGGTCGCGGAAGTTTTAGGAAGCCTCAAAAATCGACCGCCACTGGTCGTTGATCCCGTGATGGTCGCCAGCTGCGGAGACCCATTACTAGAACCTGAGGCCTTAACCGCTTATCGCGAAAAACTTTTTCCTCTCGCAACATTGATCACGCCGAACCTTGACGAACTGATGTTGATGACAAAAAGCAGCAGCCAACTCCGTTCTTTAAAAGCAATGAAAGAAGCAGGAAAAAAATTCCTCCATGATCTGCATGTTCCTTTATTGCTCAAAGGAGGACACCTTCAAAATGATATTGCAACCGACATTTTATTGATACCTGAAGGAAAAGAAGAAACGTTCACGGCACCATTCTACGCCAATCGCGAGACACACGGAACCGGCTGCACTTATTCAGCAGCGATCACCGCAGGATTAGCTCACGGCAGCTCGCTCCCCGAAGCGATTACAGAAGCCAAAAAATTTATCACCCATGCGATTGCTCACGGATTCCAATGGGAAAAAACGGGGGCGCTGAATCAGCTCTCTCCGTCAGAGTTTAAGTAATTGGTATCATTGCTGTCCAAAACGATTTTTCAATTTGAAATAAGAAACTTTTTCATTGTTATAAACAGAGTTGAAATTTTGAAGAAATTTCATTTTGCTGCCCCTTCAACGTTTCAACGTTTCAACATTTCAACCAAAGTAGATCTACAAAGCACGTGAAGCTCTCTTACTTCAACTGGAGATTTCTATTTTGGACAAGAGTAATACCATCTTCATGAATTAGCTGGACTATATAGGCCCTGTCCGGAAAAGGTGAATTTTTGAAAGTGGATTGTTTTGATCGTACTTTTTCTCGATGAACAAGGTAACGATTACTCACTCGTTGCCATCAAAGCAACCAATCAGCCATTTTATTCACAT
>VHCR01000070.1 GCA_016871655.1 Verrucomicrobiota bacterium | reverse complement strand
GCTCTTTTTCCTTAGAACTGCGTTCTCAGATCTCACGTTATCTTCGGATAGCGCTTCGATCTTCGGCCTTGTTCTAAGAAAAAATTTCAGCGCTTCTAACATGCCCTTTTCAATTTAATACACTATATGATCCCATTTGATGAATTCATTGCTATTGATTGGTCGGGATCTCAAGCGCTCTTCAGTCCAAGCATTACGATTGCAACAGCACCTTTCCAAGAATCCTCCGTCTCTTTAATTGCTCCTCCTGAAAAAGCATGGTCGCGCACTCACGTAGCAGAATGGATCATCAATCATGCAGCATACCCCAAACGTCTCCTCATCGGCATTGACAGCAATTTTGGATATGCTGCTTCTACCGTTTTCAAACGACTTCCAAATCTTCAAACAGCTACTGAACTTTGGGCTTTGATTGATAGCACCTGTTCTCAAGAATCCAATTTTTATGCTCAAGCATTTTGGCAAGACTCACTCTTTTGTCATGACTTTTGGACTACAGGAAAAAAACCTCTTCACTTTCCAGAAAAACAACGCCAAACAGAATTAAGTTGCATCAATGAACAGCTAGGATTTCCTGAAAATCCTTTCAAGCTCATAGGTGCAAAACAAGTGGGCAAGGGGGGATTATCAGCAATGCGTATGGCTCATTTTTTAAAAATGCAGCTACAAGAAAAAATCGCTTTTTGGCCTTTTGATTCACAGGAGCATTGCGATGCAGCAACTATTGTCATTGCAGAAATCTACCCTCGTCTCTTTTTAAAAAAAGCTAACTACGGACTCTCCAAAGTTCGTGACATTAAAAAACTCAAAGACCTTTTGTCTTTTTTTAAAGCAAAACCTTCTCCTCTTTCTAGCATTAATGACCATCAATCAGACGCCTTGATTGCAGCTGCTGGAATGCGTTCTTTAATGGATTCAAATAAAACTATTTTCAATCTAGAAAATTGCTCTTCAGCATTCAAAAAACAACTTCAAATCGAAGGTTGGATGTTAGGAGTTTCCTTCGCTTTAGAAAATCATGATCACGCAAAGCAAGAGAAAACAATCTTGAGTCTTTAATATAAGAACTGCCATAATCCTCCACCCCATGCTCTATAACACCATCCTTGATACTGTTGGTAAAACTCCTCTCGTCCGCTTCCAGCGGATTGCGAATGGACTCGACTGCGAGATGTATGGCAAGTGTGAATTTTTTAATCCGGGAGGATCTCTCAAAGATCGCATTGCCAAGAGCATGTTGGAAGCAGCAGAGAAAGCTGGCCAGATCAAACCTGGCGACACCCTCATTGAAGCAACCTCGGGGAACACCGGCATCGGATTGGCTCTGGCAGGCGCTGTCAAAGGATATCGCGTGATCATCACCATGCCAGAAAAAATGAGCCACGAAAAAGAAGTTGTCCTCAAAGCCCTTGGAGCCACGATTTATCGAACTCCGACAGAGGCTTCTTTTGACGCCCCAGAGAGTCACATTGGCCTTGCAAAAAAACTGAACAAAGAAATTCCTAACTCTCATATCCTCGACCAATACAACAATCCAGCGAATCCTGAAATTCACTATCACACCACGGCCCAAGAAATTCTTGATGATGCTGGTGAAAATTTAGCCATGGTTGTCATTTCGGTAGGAACTGGCGGCGCGATCACGGGTATTGCACGTAAACTCAAGGAAGTTAATCCGAATATTGCTATTGTTGGCGTTGATCCACATGGTTCAATTCTTGGCGGAGGCACCGATATCTTTTCTTACAAAGTAGAAGGAATCGGCTACGACTTTTTCCCGAAAGTTCTCGATAATTCGCTCGTTGATGAATATGTCAAAACGTATGACAAGGAATCTTTTCTCATGGCACGTCGTCTCATTCGCGAGGAAGGCTTGCTTGTTGGCGGATCGTGTGGAGCCACTGTTTATGGGGCTCTCCAAGCTGCGAAAAGCCTTAAAAAGGGAGAAAAATGCGTGGTTGTTTTAGCCGATGGCATTCGCAACTATCTCACAAAATTTGTCGATGATGCATGGATGAAGGAGAATGGATTTTTGGATTAACTCTAAAAAGAAAAAAATTAATAGCCGCAAAAGAACGCAGAGAACGCAAAGAAAGAAAACATTGTGAAATAGGTTTCCTTTTTAAAATCTTTGCGTTCTTTTGCGGCTATTCTCTTCTTTGCCTTGCATCCTTTTGCGACTATTGATTTATATTAAAAATATGAAACACATTCACGATTTAAACACCCGCGTCATTCACGCTGGACAAAAGCCAGAGCCCATCACCGGAGCGGTCATGACTCCGATTTTTTTAAGCTCCACCTTTGCTCAAGAAAGTCCAGGCAAGCACACCGGCTATGAATATTCTCGGACAGGAAATCCCACACGCCATGCTTACGAAGAGTGCATTGCGAATTTAGAAAGTGGCAACCGAGGTTTTGCTTTTGCCTCTGGCATGGCTGCTACAGCTACGATTTTAGAACTTCTTTCACCAGGTGATCACATCATTGCAAGTGATGATTTGTACGGCGGCACGTATCGCATTCTCGAACGCGTCCGCAAACGCTCTGCTGGCCTTGAAATCAGCTTTGTTGATTTTACCGATACAGAAAATGTGGCAAACGCTATTAAGTCGAACACTAAAATGATTTGGGTGGAGACCCCAACTAATCCGATGCTGAAGTTAGCCGATCTGAGAAAGATCGCTGCTCTAGCTAAGAAACATCAGCTTCTCAGCGTTGCCGACAATACTTTTGCGACTCCGATTTTCCAACGCCCATTGGAATTTGGATTCGATATTGTTGTTCACTCCGCAACGAAATATATCAACGGTCACTCCGATGTGATTAATGGAGTTGCTGTCATTGGAGACAATCCTGAATTAGGACAGCAAATTCATTTTTTACAAAACAGCACCGGCGGCACTGCTGGAGCTTTTGACAGCTTCTTAGCATTGCGTGGCGTGAAAACTTTAGCGCTGCGCATGGAACGGCATCATGAAAATGCCATGGAACTCGCAGCTTGGCTAGAAAAGCATCCTAAGGTTCAACGCGTGCTTTATCCTGGACTGAAAAGCCATCCTCAGCATGCGCTAGCCCGTGAACAGATGAGTGGATTTGGGGGAATGATTTCACTCGATTTAAAATATAATCTCGAAGAAACAAAAACATTTCTTCAGCGCACGGATCTCTTCACTCTCGCAGAAAGCCTTGGCGGTGTTGAAAGCCTCATTGAACATCCAGCGCTCATGACACACCTTGCCGTTCCTAAAGAACAGCGCGAACTCCTCGGCATCCGCGATGGCTTTGTTCGGTTGTCCGTTGGCATTGAAGCGATCGAGGATTTGAAAAAAGATTTGGAAAATGCGTTAAAGTTTTAATGAAACCAGCTTAATGCTGGCTTTGAAAAAATTCGTATCCGTTCATGCGATACAAGACACTCTGAGCCAGTCGATGATCATTGGGCAACTGCGGATGTAAGAAGTCTCCAGCAAAATCACGTTTCATCCCAATTTTTTCCATGATGCGTTGAGAGCGATAGTTCTCAACAAAAGTGTAAGCAACAATTTCAGCAAGGCCCAATGTTTTAAGTCCGTACTCTAACACTGCTCGTGCTCCTTCCGTTGCATAACCCTTCCCCCAATGAGGAAACGCCAGACGCCAGCCGATTTCAATTGCAGGTGCAAAAGGAAATGGCTCTTCTATTTTTTCAAGTCCTAATGATCCGACTAAAATTCCACTTTCTTTTTCTTCAACAGCAAAAAATGAAAATCCATTTTCAGCAATGCGGTTGTTAGTGTTAACCACATATTCTTTCGCTTGCTCCATGGAAATAGCATAAGGCAAAAACTCCAAAAAATGTGGATCTTGATTCATCTCATAATACGGCTCCGCGTCTTCTTCTTTCGACGTTCTCAGGAGCAATCGGTCTGTTTCAATAATGATCATGTTGGAGTGATTTTAAAATTTAGGAAAACTGCTACCAGCTTTTCTTCATGATCTTGTTGATTTTTTTTAAATCTTTTTGCTCCCTTTGATCTGCATCGGCTTTCTCTTTTAATGTCACTAAAGAAGAAGCAGGCTCTTTTTTTTCCAGCTTCAAGAATTGCTGATAGCGCTGATGATAATAGAAAGATTGTTTGCTCATCGCTTGAGCAAAATTTTTCCATTCTTGAGAGATAGAGATTGGATCAATCGCTGGCTCTATCTCTTCTTCTGGCTCAATGGCTTCTTTCTCCGTCACTTCTTCAGGAGATCTTTGATGAGTATTCCATTCCTCTCTCGGAGTAGAATTTACCTGCCGCTCATAAAGAACCATCGTTCCGTTTTTAGCCATAAACTGAAAAAGGTCATCCTCCCATTTCTTTGGAATTTTTTTAATCAGATTATCATTAATTTCATACCATGCTCCATTCTTGTGAATCAAACAGAAGCCGTGATTTGGCACTCTAGTCGATATTGACACCGCTTGAGGGAAAAAAGTAATGGCAGTGGTATCTCCATGACTATCTTGATGAAAAAACTGAATTGCCCCAATCGATTTTTCTTCGCTTCTCTCAAAAGTGCATTTCCTAATAAAATGGGAGGGAAGTTCTCCGACCAACTTGGCTGAAGAACCAGGATCTTGTAACTGAGTAAATTCATCCAATGGGCCATCTAATAAAGTCCGCACTTGGTAACAACGCTCTGCTCCTTGTGATCTGCTATAAAAAGAGACCCGCGGAGCCTGAAGTTGAGTTAAGAAATGTTCTATATAGGGAGTACTTTGTCCTCTTTTTTTAAAACCACTCTCGAGTTGATTCAGACTAGGCCCCCCATCTCCAAACCAAAAACTTTTTGAGACCTCGCAAGAAACTTCTCGATAAAGAGCTCTTTGCTCATCTTTGGTTTCTAATGAACCATGAAAAAAATTTATAAAATAAGGTACTCGCTCTAAATTTTGATGCAGTATTTGTTTTTCTGCTGGCGATCCTTCTCTCTCAACAGTGCGAATGACCTCAGCCGCAAATTGCAAGGCAGCATTTAAATAGCAAGTCCCATGGTTATTAGAAAGTCCCGTAAAACCAAACTCTTGATTTAAGCGAGCAGCTCTCTCCTCTTTCGGTATATCAAGAGGAGCATTAAAATAAAAATCACAGTAATCGTAGATTTTGCTAATGGCTAAATCGATGCGAGCAAGAGCTGTAATGATGGAATCTTCATAGCTCCCTCTTCTCAGTTGATCTAAGTCCGTCAAGGAAGATATTGCTGGAAAAATCGCTCGACTCTCGCTTGCTGCCAGGCGCGAAGCCTCTTGTTCTTTTTGGGGGGTTAGATCTGCAATCCTATGTTCTTCCAATAAAAATTCTCTCCCAGAAACAGGAGAAGCTAGAACTAGCGATGAAGAATCTTTTTTTACATGACCTTCTTCTACGCTCTGAATTTGATGAGCATCAAAATGCCCGGCATGACTCGTACTCTCTTGCGATGTTTGGATGGCACTGGACAGCTTTACTTTCTCGCCTGGAGAGGAAATATCGCTTGTCCCATATTGCCTCTTGATTGATCGAAGTGCAAAGGTATCCATTTGGAATAATTGCTCAAACTCTTCTGAAAAAGAGAGTGAGGAATATTGAAAAGTGGAAGGACTGAATAAATTGATTCTGCTTTTTCATTTTTATTCCTTCTTCTTTTTTTGTGTTCTTTGCAGTTAATTCTTCACTTCACTTTCAAATGGGGAAACAAAATCACATCTCGAATCGAAGCTGCACCGGTCAGCATCATCACGAGGCGATCAATTCCAATACCGATGCCCCCTGCAGGAGGCATCCCATATTCGAGCGCTCCAAGAAAATCTTCATCGAGGCACTGCTTCTCGCCGCCTGCTTGATGTTCGAGACGTTCCCGTTGAAGATCAGGATCATTAAGCTCCGAATATCCGGGAGAAATTTCTTGTCCATTGATGATCAGCTCGTAAACATCGACCGAAGAAGGATCTTTTCCATTTAACTTCGCAAGCGGCACGAGTTCCTTCGGCACATGCGTAACAAAACAAGGGTCAATGAGTTTTTCTTCGACCAGTTTTTCAAAAACATGCTGCGTCACTTCGAACTCCGCTTCGCAATGGGAGATATCGAGTTTGAGCTCAGTACATTTCTTCCGCTTTGCCTCAAGATCAAGCTGGAACCAGCCTGGAACCGCTGCCTCCACGAGGTCTCGATAAGCAGCTCGACGCCACGGTCTCTCAAGATTGATGGTGCGCGTCACGTTCCCTGCATCATCGCGATGTTCAATGAGAGGCCCAACACCGATGTGCTGAGCAAGAGAACAAATCATTTCTTCAACCAATTCAGACATTGTTTCAAAATTCGCAAAAGCCCAGTAAGCTTCGAGCATCGTAAATTCTGGATTGTGTCGACGCGAAACTCCCTCGTTGCGGAAGTTACGATTGAGTTCAAAAACTCTTGGAAAGCCAGCTACTAAGAGTCGTTTTAAATAAAGTTCCGGCGCAATCCGAAGAAACAAGTCCATCCCAAGGGCATTGTGATGCGTCTTGAAAGGCTCTGCTGCAGCCCCTCCAGGGATGGCCTGCATCATCGGTGTCTCTACTTCCAAAAATCCTCGCTCTTCTAAAAACCGTCGAATCTCACGCACAATGACGATCCGCTGTTTGAAAATCGTGCGCGAAGCATGATTCGCAATCAAATCAAGATAGCGTTGGCGATAACAAATCTCCGCATCTTGAACACCGTGCCACTTGTCGGGAAGCGGCCGCAGCGATTTGCTCAAGATAACAAGCTTGGAAGCGCGAATACTTTTTTCTCCACTCTTTGTTGTGAAGTAAGCTCCTTCGACTCCGAGAAAATCACCGATGTCAAGTTGCGCCGCCATCGCATTTGTTGCTTCATCGAGTTCCTTCGTGTTGAAATAAACTTGGATACGCCCACTGATGTCAGAGATATCGAGGAAGCGACTTTTCCCCATGTCTCGATAAGCTGTGATACGTCCTGCAGCTTTGATCGGAGCGCCTTCCGAAAAGGCATCAACAATTTTTTCAATGCTTCCTGAAGTTGCAAAAGCAGCAGCGTTGTCACCAAAAGGATCGAGGCCTTGAGCACGCAAGGATTGAAGTTTTTGGCGACGGAAAGCAATAAGTTCGTGAAGTGGGGTTGTGTTTTCCATGAAAAAAAATAATGTCACTACCAATGTCATTTCATGACGTTGATAGGAATAGTGGTTATGGAGTTATAGTGTATTAAATTGAAAAGGGCATGTTAGAAGCGCTGAAATTTTTTCTTAGAACAAGGCCGAAGATCGAAGCGCTATCCGAAGATAACGTGAGATCTGAGAACGCAGTTCTAAGGAAAAAGAGCAAGCTTATCGCGTGCCTTTTTCAATTTAATACACTATATGAGGGTGTCTTGAAAATAGATAAAATTGATGCAGTACAAGG
>VHCR01000069.1 GCA_016871655.1 Verrucomicrobiota bacterium | reverse complement strand
GACCAGATCGGCATATCGGCGAATGGGGCTCGTGAAGTGAGCGTAATCTTTTTTCTGAAGGCCGTAGTGTCCGAGCGGATCGGGAGAGTAGCGGGCACGCTTCAAGCTTTTGAGTAAGCCGATCTTGAGAGCATGTTCGTACGGTTTTCCATGTAAGCTGTGCAGGAATTTTTGAAGTTCACGACGATGCGTTAAATCGCCGACAGTGACTTGATAAGTTTTTACCAGTTCGCGAAACTCATTCAATTTCTCAGTGTCTGGTTTTTCATGAACGCGGTAGAGGAGAGGCTGCTTGGCAAGTTTGAGATGACGCGCTACGAGCTCGTTGGCGAGCAGCATCAGTTCCTCAATCAATTGATGGGAAATATCATTTTCCACTAATTCCAATCGCTGAACTTTTCCTTGGCGATCGAGTCGGACTTTGACTTCCGGCATGTCAAGCTCGAGCGATCCTTGTTGAAAACGCAAATGACGTAACAGGGAGGAGCATTCCCAGGCGATGTGGACTCGCTCATCGAGTTGGCTTTGAGGCGGCTGCTCCAAAATTTGAAGCGCTTCTCGATAGGTCAATCGTGCTTTGCTGCGAATCACGCTCCGCACGAAGCGAACATTTTTGATGACACCGCTTCGATTGATGCACGCAAAAACGGAGAAGGCCAAGCGATCTTCGTTAGGCCGGAGGCTGCAGAGACCATTGCTCAAATTTTCTGGCAACATTGGAATGACGCGATCGACTAGGTAAACGCTGTTGCCACGTTGGTAGGCTTCGCGATCTAAAGCAGAATGAGATTTCACATAATGAGAGACGTCGGCAATGTGAATCGCAACATCCCAACCTGAGCTGTTGCGCTGAACTTCAATGGCATCATCAAAATCCCGTGCATCATCCGGATCAATGGAGAGGACAAAGCGATCGCGCAAATCTTCTCGGTCTTGAACATCTTCCTTACGAAGAGTCGCTGCAAAACCAGCAGCTTCCTGCAGCACTTCTGGTGGAAATTCTGTAGGGAGTTGATGCTTGCGGATGATGGAAAGAATATCAACACCTGGAGCCGAGATCGGCCCTAAGACCTCGATGAGATGGCCTTCTGGTTGAACGTGCCGATTTTCCCAGCGATCGAGCGAAGCGACAACCTTTTCTCCTGGCTGACCGCCAAGTAAATCGCCCGAGAGGTAGAGGTTGTGTTGGAGATGAGGATTGTCCGGGATGACGTAGAAAAAATCTTGCGAGCGTTGCAGGGTACCGACGATGGTTTTGTTCGCACGATTTAAAATGCGAATGACCTCTCCTTCCGCCCGACGTTCTTTGAAGTGTGAGGGGCGTCGTGCTCGGCGGTCTTTAATGAGACGTGCTAAAACATAATCCCCTTGCATGCCGGTATCGAGATTTTCAGGGCTGATGTAGAGATCGCTCCCTTGTTCTGGAATTAAGTGGGCTGCCCCGCTGGTATGGACCTGCAAGGTTCCTAAGACGAGGTCAGCATTTTTCGGAAGAACATAATGATCCTTGCGGATTTTTACAACGAGGCCTTCCTTTTCGAGGTGGCGCAAGGCTTGTGTAAGTACCCCTTGATGCTGGCGCGAAATTTTTTGCTGCAACGTCTGAAACGAAAAAGATTCCTTTTTTAAAAGCTGGAGAATCTCGTTTTCTAATTCCAGGAGCAGATTTTTTTCCGAGCGCAAAAGTAATTTTTTGTTTATCTTCTTTTTGCGAAAAGAAGGGGAATTTTTGTGAGATTTTCTCTCAGCGACTTTCTTCCGTCGTTTGTGAGCTGCCTTGTATGAATGTTTCACCACAGCGCCATCATCACGGCTCCAAAAAATTTCGCCAATAACAAAATGAAAAATTCTATCATAATCACTGGAGTAGGCTCTGTTTCTGCTGGCGGAAAAAATATCGAAGAACTGTGGCAAAGCGCGTTCCAAGGACGTGCAAAGGCTGAGCTGTGTCATTTCAAAAAGGAAGATCTTGCTCTTCCTGTCTATCGGTCAGAGCTGCCAAATTTTTCAAAAAAAGATCAGCACCTCTTACGTCAGGCCGATCGAACGGCTCAACTTCTCTTGGCAGCTGGGCGTGAGGCTTGGGAAGTAGCGCAGCTGATCGAATCAACTTATTCAGCCGATCGCATTGGGATCGTTATTGGAAGTTCGCGTGGCCCAGTGATGTTGCAAGAGGAGCATGCTGATTCTTGGAAGAAAAAACCAAGCTCTGCCGTTTACAGTACCGGTTCTTCAATGGCAGGAATTCTTGCGACAGCTTTTTCTATCGAGGGACCATCATTTGTTGTTGCCTCTACGTGCACGTCGGGAGCTACAGCACTGGCGATGGGAGAACAATTAATTCGATCAGGTGAGCTTGACTTAGTCTTGGTTGGGGGAGTAGACGCTCCCTTAACGGATTCTATTTTAGAACAGTATGAGGCAGCAGGCGTTCTTGCTCATCAGCAAGAATCTTCAGCAGCGCTTAGACCTTTTGATTGTGATCGTGCTGGAACCGTTTTGGGAGAAGGAGCTGCGGTTGTTCTCTTGGAATCTGAAAAGTTAGCACTGAAACGCCAGGCTCCTATTTTGGGGAAGCTCAAGGCTGTTGCCTTACAAAGTCATCCTGGTCGACGCGCCAGCCTTGATCTCAATGGAACGGCCTTACAGCAAGTTTTAAAAAAATCGCTGGAGCAGTCAAAGCTAGATGCTAAGAGTATCCAATCGCTCCATCTTCATGGAACGGGAACTAAGCAAAATGATCTGACCGAAAGTCATGCCGTCCAAGCCATTTTTGGAAAACCATCGCAGCAGCCGATCGTGTGGGCGAATAAAGCTATTACGGGACATGTTTTGGGGGCCTCTCCGCTTTTTCAACTGATCCTTGCTTTGAAAACGATGCAGTACGGTTGGGTGCCAGCCATCACGCACTGTCATCATCTTGACCCAGCTTGCAAGATCCGCATCAGTCGCGGAGAGGCTTTGGCAGGGGCTCCTGCTATTTGTCTGAATTCTGGATTTTGGGGGAATGTTTCGAGCATCGTGATTGAGCCGTAATTTTTTTCTGTAGTCTATAGCCTGTAGCCGATACTCTGGGTCCATGAAGTCGTGGCGTGCCTACATCATCAATCTCGATCGAGCTGCTGAGCGCTGGGAGCATATGTCCAAAACTTTTATGGAGGCTGGAATTTCTAATGTTCGAGTTTCTGCTGTTGATGGAAATGAGTTAATATTGCCGCATCCAGATTTTCATGAAAAAAAATTTAGGCGTTTTCATGGACGGAAGGTCAATATTTTTGAAGTAGCCTGCTACTTAAGCCATCTCAAAGCGATGAAGGCTTTTTTAGAGAGCAACGACGACTTTGGCATGATTTGTGAAGACGATCTTTTTTTGAAAGCTGAATGTAAGGAAGTTGTTGAGGCTGCACTCGCCAATTCATCGTGCTGGAATATTCTCCGTCTGACAGGACTGAGTGAAGGTCAACCGCTCCAAGTGAAACAACTTTTCCAGGGTTATTCTTTAACATTGCATATTGGACGACTAAAAGGGGCAGGTGCTTATTTAATTGATCGGAAAGCGGCTTCTATTCTTGTTCGAGAGTTATTACCGCTGTGGCTTCCATGGGATCATGCTATCGATCGCGAATGGAATTTCGGATTAAAAGCACTGGCTGTTGCTCCATTTCCTATTTCTCAAGCAGATGAAAAATTTGAGAGCGCGATTCAAAAAAACTCTCAACCAAAACTCTCTACATTGCAGCGATACTTGACAACCTACCCGTATCAAGCCGTGAATGAGATTGCACGCTGGATCGCACGGGGATTTTATTTTCTCAAATTGAAATTAGTGTGCAGACTTTTTTGTTCCACTGAAAAGCCAGAGAGAAAATAAAATCAACACAAGCGAGTAGAGCAGAGGAGAAGTTAATTTTTCTCCGCAGAATGCAATGCCTAAGAAAGCTCCAGTTGGAGGGACAAGATAGTTGCATGTAGAAGCAAAGCTTGGTCCTGCTCGATTGATGAGGACAATAAAAAGCGTGTAGACCAATCCTCCACAAAAAATTCCAAGTGCTATCAAAGCAATGACGGCTGAGCACGTCGGATGAAATGCGGTTATCTTCCAAGGCTTACTAATCCAACAAGCCCATGGAAGAATTGTGATTGCAGCGCCTGTTAAAATTCCTTGTGCAGAGCGAATGGGCCCGAAGCGAGTGTCCAAGCGAATTTTGATCAAGAGCATGGCGAGTGCAAAACAAAGCGCTGAAATAAGACCTGCTAAGACTGGAAGTACTACCGAAGAACCGTGAGTAGGGGAAAGTGATGCTTCATGAAAATTAGGAGCAATCAAAACAGTGACACCAACAAAGCCTAAAAAGATACCGCTTCCTTTTTTAAGGCTGATGGTTGAACCCGGTACAAATAAAGCTTCTAGTATTGTTGCAAAAAGAGGAACAGTGCCAATTAAAACAGCGGTTACACTGCTTGCTAAGCGCAATTGCGCCCAGGCAATGAGTACACAAGGAAGCGTTGCTTCCAAAAGTCCAATGAGAAGAAAATCTGGGAGTGATTTCCAAAAAAAAGTTTTTGATTGTTCAAGAGGTTCAATGCCAGTTTTCAAGAGGAATGTTAACAAGAGAGCGCCAATGCCGATTCTTCCGCCAGCAATGGTTGTTGTGGAAAAGCTGACAAGGGCAAATTTGGTTAAAATGTACTGCGAGCCCCAAATGAAGCCTGCTCCAAAGAGGAGGAGGTAGTTAATAAAAATAAAAGAACGAGAACGAGACGAAGCGGTCATAAGGAGAGAAAAGTTGATTTTTTCTTTTCATGAGAGAGCCAAAGTGCCACCAAAATAAGAGCTAAAGCACCGACTATGTTGGGGGTCATTTTTTCTCCACAAAAAACAATACCAAGAAAAGCGCCGATGGGTGGAACGAGATAATTGCATGTTGAAGCGAAGCTAGGGCCAGCGCGGTTGATGAGTTTAACATAAAGAATGTAGACGAGGCCGCCACAAAAAATACCAAGAAGAACAATCGAAAAAAAAGCGGGAGCATTAGAAGAAAATGAAATCGATTTCCAGGGATAGGTCATCCAAAGCATCAAAGGTAATGCTGTTGAGGTGGCGCCTAAAAGAATTCCTTGTCCTGATTGAATGGGACCAAATTTTGATCCAAGACGTAACTTGATCAGAAGCATTGCAACCGAAAAGCATGCAGCGCCAGCCAAGACTGCAAAAACAGGAAGGAGAGGAAATGCTTTTGTAGAAAGATTGAGCAGATGTGACAAGAGAAGTCCTGGACCTATCAAGATAATCACACCAATAAATCCCAAAACAATTCCGCAACTTTTTTTGAAAGAGACCGTATGGTCTTTGATCAAGAGCAGTTCTAAGAGCGTGGCAAAAAGAGGGACGGTTCCGATCAAGATTGCTGTGACGCTGCTAGGAAGCTGTTTCTGAGCCCATGCGATGAGGAGGCAGGGAAGGGTTGCCTCCAAAAAACCGATGAGGAGAAAATCAGGAAATGATGTCCAAAAAGAGGCAGTGGACGCAGTCGATTTTTCAGCACGAGCTAACAATAGCACGGTGAGCGTGAGAGCGCCAATTCCAACTCTTCCTGCTGCGATGGTCCAAGTAGAAAAACTTTCAAGCGCGATTTTATTCAGCAGATATTGAGATCCCCAAATGAGCCCGCATCCAAAAAGGAGGAAGTAATTAACGAGCGTGGAAACTGAGAGTTGTTTGGAAGAAAACATAAAGCAATTTACTCCAAAGGTCACAAAACAGAAAACAATAAAGAAGAAAACAAATTTCGTTTTCTGTCCTTTCTCTGCTCAATTTAATACACTATATGACTAGCTCGCAAAATAAGGGTGGCTTTGGAAGGCTGAAAAAGCGGCTTCCCCATCTGCTCCTGGTGCCGAGGCGCGGAAGGCGAGATCGATAATTTCTCTTACTGCTGGATACCGTTCAAGCATTCGTTCGGTTTTGGAGTTGGGAGCAATTTTTTCTAAGTAAGTTTGCAAAAAAGTAGCAGGATCTTTGCCTCCAAAATGAAGATCTTGAAGCTGACTTGGGTCAGGTCCTACCTGAGCAAAACGGCTGCTCGAAAAATTTTCAAAATCTTCTTCGTCAACGAGATTTAAGAGAAGGAGTGCTACGCTTGCGGTGTCAACTTCAGCTCCATAATCTTGTTGATGAATGACAGCAGGGGCCATGAAATCGGGGGTTCCTGTGAAAACTTTTGAAGTAGCTGGATTTGGAGAAATTTTATTTTTCATTGTTTCCTCAGCTTTTCCGCGGCTTCTCAAACGTAGCCCTTGACCGAGATCAATAATGCTCACTCTTCGGCTCTCTTTATCGTAAATGATATTGGAGAGGCTTAAGTCACGATGCATAAGGTTGTGAGGACGCGATGCAGTCAGAAAACGCTGCAAGCCTATGGCGATATTACGGAAATGGTCTCTATCAGGAGAGAGGGTCATAAGACCGCTTTCTCTCCATGCGTCAAGCGGACGACCGAGGGCTTTTTCCATCAACTGGCCTTGTAAAAAAACTTTGCTTCCGGGGGGCAGCGATTGTCCAAATTGCTGAACTTTACTCGCAGGAAGGAAAACTTTTTTTTGAGATCCATCGGATCCTTTAACCACGACAATAAAAAAAAGTGGTTTTACCAAATGAGGAATGTCATGCAAACGTGAAGCTGCAAAATCACTTTGTCGCCAGAATTTTCCCTCAGCATGGTCAAAAGAAACTGGTTTTAAATAATGTTTATAGAGGTAAGGTTTAGGGCTGTCTCGAATCGTGGCAGCATAGACTCTTCCGAAATTTCCTTTGCCAAAAAATTGAGGGGAGCGCTGAATCCCCTTGCTTGCCAAAATATCATTAGAATTTTCAAGATGTGTCACATCTTCCGGTTCTTGGAAAGCCCAATCGGGAAGGTCCTCTGTAACGCTTTCCTCAGAAGTTGGTGAGGAAATAACAGGAGAGGTTTGCGCTAGCTCTGTAATAGTGGTGTCTGTGTCAGAATAATCATTATCGAGCGTTTTTTCTGTTTCTGCTGTTGAAGAGCGAAATGCTGCACTTGGGGGTAATAGAAAAGGAGAGGAGTTTGAAGCTGTGGAAGGGTATACGTACGCTCTCAAACTTTCATGCACTTTTGTTTCTGTTGGAAAGTTTCCTTGGAGAGCAGAAAGGCTTGAAAGGTCGGTGTGTGAACCAGTCAAGTCATTCGATGACAAGGAGGCCTGACTAGTTGGGGTGCGTCTTAATTTTAAGGACGGCAAAGCTTCTGCAGAAAGCTTAGAAGCAGGAGGGAGGGCGCGTTTTTTAGATGTGCCCTCTGCTGATGGTAGTGAAATTTGGTTCCCTATTTCGCTAAGGCTGGATGCTAATTCCATAGTAATGAATCAAGATTTTATTGAATTTTTTTTTAA
>VHCR01000068.1 GCA_016871655.1 Verrucomicrobiota bacterium | reverse complement strand
CGCAACCGTCGAATTGAGACCCCACAATATTTCTGGATGCGTGTTGCCATGGGCTTGTCCGTGAACGAAGGCACTCACAAAAACGAGAGAGCTATTGAATTTTACAATCTGCTCTCTTCATTTTTATTCACCTCCTCAACACCAACCTTGTTTAATGCCGGAACGCTCCATCCTCAGCTGAGCTCCTGCTACTTAACGACTGTGATGGATGATTTGGATCACATTTTTAAGTGCATTGGAGATGATGCGAAGCTCTCCAAATGGGCTGGGGGACTTGGTAATGACTGGACCAATGTTCGTGCAAGTGGAGCGCTCATCAAAGGGACGAATGGTGAGAGTCAGGGAGTGATTCCGTTTTTAAAAGTGGCCAATGATACCGCAGTGGCTGTCAATCAAGGTGGGAAGAGGAAAGGCGCCATGTGTGCTTACCTTGAAACATGGCATTTGGACATCGAAGATTTTTTGGAGTTGCGTAAAAACGTTGGTGATGAGCGACGCCGTACGCATGACATGAACACAGCCAATTGGATTCCTGATCTTTTCATGAAACGCGTTCAGGAAAATGGGACTTGGACACTTTTTAGTTCGAGCGATGTGCCTGACTTGCACGATCTCTACGGAGCTGCTTTTGAAAAGCGTTATCTCGAATATGAAATGATGATCGAAGAGGGCAAAATTACTCATTTCAAAAAAGTGGAAGCGATGAATCTTTGGCGGAAGCTCTTGTCGATGCTTTTTGAAACAGGCCATCCATGGGTGACCTTTAAAGATCCTTCGAACGTTCGTTCACCTCAAGATCACGTTGGGGTGGTCCACAGCTCCAATCTTTGCACCGAAATTTTGCTTAATACTTCGGAACAAGAAACTGCTGTTTGCAATTTAGGTTCGATCAATCTTCCGCTGCATGCGAGCGAAGAGGGGCTTGATTTAAAACTTTTAGAAAAAACGATCACGACTGCGATGCGAATGCTCGATAACGTGATCGATATTAATTATTATCCAACGCCCGAGGCACGACAAGCCAACCTCTTTCATCGTCCCGTAGGTCTAGGAATCATGGGTTTCCAAGACCTGCTTTATAAATTGAAAATGAGCTATGCTAGCGAGAAGGCTGTTGCTTTAGCCGATAAAAGCATGGAAGCAATTTCCTACTATGCGATTTTGGCTTCTAGTAATCTTGCGCAGGAGCGCGGGGCCTATCAATCTTTTAAAGGTTCCAAATGGGATCGAGGCTTGCTTCCGATTGATACGATTGATCTTTTGGAAAAAGAGCGTGGACTTCCTGTGAAAATGGATCGTGCTTCTACACTCGATTGGAAGAACGTTCGTAAGGCAATCAAGGATCATGGAATGCGTAATAGTAATTGCTTAGCGATTGCTCCAACAGCAACGATTTCGAATATTACGGGTGTTTCTCAATCGATTGAACCTACGTTCAAAAATCTTTTTGCAAAGGGAAATTTGAGTGGCGACTTTACCGTCATTAACAGCTATCTCGTCGAAGACTTGAAAAAGCTTGGGCTTTGGGATCAAGCCATGATCGAGGAACTCAAGTACATGGATGGTTCGATTCAAGAAATTGAGCGTATTCCAGAAAATATTCGAGAAATTTATCGGACAGCTTTTGAAATCGAACCATTCTGGTACATTGACTGTGCGAGCCGTCGTCAAAAGTGGATCGACATGGGACAATCGCTAAATCTCTACATCGCAGCTCCCAACGGACGTAAGCTCCATGAGATGTACATGTACGCTTGGGAAGTGGGACTCAAAACAACTTACTACCTTCGTTCGGTTGCTGCTAACACCATCGAAAAGACAACACTCCAATCTCGCCCTCGCTGGGTGAGCGAAGTGATGAAAGTCGAAGAGCAAATTCTTGCTTCAGAAATCAAAGCCTGCAGCCTCGAAGCCCGCATGCGCGGCGAAGAGTGTGAAGCGTGTCAATAAACTTGCGGAGCAAGTTTATTGACAGGTTATAGGCTGTAGGCTGTAGGCTGTAGGAAAAATACCATTCGCCAATAGCCAATGGGGTCAGGCTTCGATATTTTTAATTTATAAAAAATCGATGACTAACCCCAAAATGAGAAAATCGAAGCCTGACCCCACTGACGCTGATGAAGGGATGCGCCTATTATAATTAAATATTTTTTAAAATTATTGATTGTAATTAAATTTTTAGAAGAATAATCTTTTTTTTGTTGTAGCGTTCTTTTTTAAAAAAAATTTAATGATGAATTCTAAATTAAAAGAAGTTGGCTATAACTGGTTGGCTAAGAAATATGAAATTCAAGCATTGCCTCATTTCATAGAGGCTTTTATTGGAGAAAAAAGCTCACGATTATCAGTCTCAACTTTTCCTATTCAGAAAGAATTTTTTCCTGAAAGTTATTGGCCCGGTAACGGCGATTTTGATCATCTTACTTTTGCGCTTCGATATGAAGGACTGAACCTTCCGCTACTTAGGGTGTTGTTTCCTTTGTTAGCATTAGATGCTGTTGAAAAATTTATCCAAACGAGTCCGACGGGAACTTATGCTAGGAAAATTTGGTTCCTCTATGAAAACTTAACTTCGAAAAAATGTGCTATTTCAAATGCGACGCAGGGTAACTATGTCGATTTGATCGATAAAAAATTTTATTATACCTCTCCTGGTATTCGAAGCCCTCGGCATCGAGTCAATATGAACCTTCTTGGGACATTAAATTTTAGTCCCATGATACGTAGAACTCCTGCTTTGTTGGAATGGGAAAACAAAAATTTAGAAAAACAATGTCGCGATTTTTTAAAAAGTATTCCTGATAAAATTTACGATAGAGCGCTTCGCTTTCTTTATACAAGTGAGACAAAATCATCTTATGCTATTGAACGAGAGACTCCTGACCGAAAGCGAAGCGAGCGATTTGTCGAGGCTCTACGCGAAGCTGGAAAGGAAAATTATTTAGCAAAAGCAGCGCTTGTTTCTTTGCAAAAAAAAATTGTAGATCCTCGATTTGCAAACAATGACTATCGAGATGCGATTCAAGAGCAGAATTACGTTGGAACAACAATTCGTCTTCAAGAGGAAAAAGTCCATTTTATTTCACCTAAGCCTGAAAATATTTCATCGCTGATGGTAGATTTTTTAGAAGCTTCACATAGAATCCTAAAATCTGAAGCACATCCAGTTGTTATTGCAGCCGCCATTGCCTACCCTTTTGTTTTTCTTCATCCTTTTAGTGATGGTAACGGGCGCATCCATCGATTCCTGATCCATTATGTTTTCTCATCACTTGGTTTTGCACCTGAGGGGGTCATTTTTCCAGTGTCAGCCGCTATGTTGCATCAGCCAAAACGCTACGATGCTAGTCTTGAATCCTTTTCTTCCATTGTGATGCCTTTTATCGAATACGACTTGGATGAAAAAGGAGGCTTAACCGTATTAAATGAAACGGCCGATTTGTATCGCTACATTGACTGCACCTTTATTGCTGAAACACTATTTTCCTTTGTAGAAGAAACGATTGAACGTGAATTTCCTGCTGAGGTTCATTTTATCGAATCGTACGATCAAGCACGGCAAGAAATGCGTGAGATTGTTGATTTGCCCAACCGCCATGCAGATCTTTTTATTCGACTCTGCCTCCAAAATCACGGCCACCTTTCAAAAACAAAACAAGCCTTGTCTGAGTTTTCTTCGCTGACTGAAGACGAAATTAAAAAATTAGAAACTTGTGTTGCGATGGCTTTTCATTTGTCAGTTAAGCAATGAGCAATGAGCTAAGATAGCGATCTGAAGCATTTGCTCTCTCAGCATTCTCACGAAATAGTACAATTTCCTTTTTCTTTTTTTGTTTTTTCTGAAGTTGAGCTGTCACCTAGTGATTTTTTCTGTTGAGGAGAAGATGTTGTGCTTTCACTCTTGGCTCCAGTAGCCTTTTTTCCTGACATACCAATTTCCAGCTCGTTATACTTCTCGAGCATTTCGCCAAAAGAAAGACTTTTTATTGCTATAGCTTCTTCTATAGCTCCTTCTATAGCTTCTATTTGCTGAGTTAAAACTGCTACTTCGGACTCAAATGTTTGAACACGTTGACGAGCAGCGTTAGCAGCCTCAGTGTCCCCATTAGCTAGTTCTGCCTTAGCTCTAGCGGAATCTATGGCTACTTTTTGCCACAGGTCTCCTATTTCTTTATAACGTTTTGCACCTACCTTGACATCTTGGCATAAAAGTGTTGTTTCCCTATTCAAAGCTCTTATTTGTCGAGCTAAAGCGACAATTTCTATTTGATCTTTTTCCGCTAAAGTTTCTACTTGCTGAAGTAAAGCTAAAGCTCGAGCTTCGTAATCTCGAAGATATCCCTTCGGACACACTCTACCACCCCAAGGTCCTTGATGTGGCGACGAGTTATAAAGAGTATTTCCCATTCCCATCAGTGCATCTGCTAGTTCTTTATAAAGTTTTGCAGTTTCTGTATCGCCTCGACCCAAAGCTGCAGCTTGCTCTTCATATAATTGAGCAGCTTTACGACAAGCTTCAGGAGATACTTTTCTCGCTTGAATGTGAATTCGTGATTTGCTCATTTCTTGTCTGACAGCCAGACTGTAAGCCATTACAACATGGTCGAATGCATCGGCTCTCTCTTTGTAACGTTTTGCAGTTTCTGTATCACTTTGAGCTAAAGCTTCTACTTGTTGACCTAAAGCCATTGCTTGAGCTTCATAGGCTAGAGCTTGTTTACGATACTCTTCGTTACTAGAACCATAGGCTTTTGCCGCGTCGCTTAATGCTCTTGCTCTCTTTTGATGAAGATCAGCAATTGTCCTGTCACCTCGAGCTAAAGCTGCTGCTTGATCTTCACCTGCCTGAGCGCTTTTTCTATAAGCTTCGGAGGCTTCTTTGTGGCCTTTTATTTGTTCTTCGGAAGCCTTGGAGTGAGCTTCTGCCGCCTCCCTGAATACTTCTGCTGGAATAAAATAGGATAGGTTCCCTTTTTTGTCTCGTTCCAGTTCATCTTCACGCGTCTGAGCCTCTTTGCAATAAGCTTCAGAGGCTTCTTTGTAGCCTTTTATTTTTTCTTCAGCGGCCTTGCTGTAGGCTTTTGCCGCGTAGCTCAATGATCTCGCTCTTTCTTGGTGAAGATATTGAATTTTATCATCTCGCTCTAAAGCTGCTACTTGCGCCTCATATGCTTGAGCACACTTACGCCAAGCTCCAGCAGCTTTTTGATTATCTTTAGTTTGTTCTTCGGAAGCCTTGGAGTAGGCTTCTGCTGCGTCATGAAATACCGTCGCTCTTCGTGCATGAAGACTTTGAGCTTCTGTATCATTTTGTTCTAAAGCTGCTACTTGCGCCTCATATGCTTGAGCTTCTTTGTTATAAGCTTCAGAGGATTCTTTATGGTCTTTTATTTTTTCTTCAGCGGCCTTGATGTAGGCTTTTGCCGCACAGCTCAATGATTCCGCTCTTTTTTTGTGAAGATCTTGAATTTTATCATCTCTCTCTAAAGCTGCTACTTGTGCTTCATATGCTTGAGCACACTTACGCCAAGTTTCAGCAGCTTGACTGTTGACTTTGGCCTGCTCTCTGGCAGCTCGACTGTAGCCATCTGCTACTTTTTCCAATATCTCTGCTTTCCGTCTATGAGCTTTTGCAACTTCTTCCTTACCTTGTGCTAAATTTAAAGCTCGTGCTTCATACGCTTGAGCGCACTTATGCCAAGCATCGGAAGCTTCGCTGTTGCCTTTGGCTTGCTCTTGAACAGCCCAATTATAGTTATTCACTGCTTCTTCCAATGCTTCTGCTTCCTTTGCACGAAGCCTAGCAGCTCTTCCAGCTAAAGCAGTTTTTGCTTGAGCTATGGCTTCTGTTAATTGTGCTTTTATTTCATGCACTTTTATTTGAAGCGTTTGAATTTTTCCACGTTGAATTTTTGCCATCAAGATCTCATCTAAAACTTTTTGTTCAACCTCAACAACAGCCCGAAGGCGAGCGGTGCTGCGAGTGTAAAGTTGGTCGGCAGCGGTAAAAATTTTATGTTTTTCAAAGCCATCGACGTGGGCTTTCGCTGCAAGGGTGGTGAGTCGCTTGGCCTCTGCTGCTGCGGCTTGGTAGATCCTGTTGATCGATTCTTGTCGAGTTTGATGGTCAGCGAGCTCTCGACGTTTGGCTTCAAGTTCAGCTTGTCGTTCTGCTCGGTGTTCAGCATCTTTTCTCAATTGGTCTTCTAAAATTTGTTTCTCAATGCGAAGTTGATCTCGTTTGATAAGCCATTCGCTCTGAACTTGCGCTGCACCTTCCAGGGTGTCTCTAGCGGCTGAGGCAGTTGCTTCAAGTTCAACTTCTTTTTTCTGAGCCGTTTCATATTCCGGATCAAATGGAGGTTTCTCTGTGAGACGTTGGAGTGCTTCTTGCAAAAGAGCGACTCGTTCTCCCCAAAGTCTGGTGATGAGTTCATGCATTTGGGAAAGATTTTTTTTGGCTTGTTTATAAAGAAGGTGAGCAATGATAGTGGCATCATTCTCATTCGCTGGATCGGACTCGCAAGTTAGTTCTGTGGCCCATTGACGGAGGGCCTCATCACCGGCATCATCTGGCAGTCTGACAAAGTTGGAAAGACGGAGTATCTCATCATGAGCTTCTTGTTTTTTAAGACGTTCGGTTTCATCTGCGTGAGCCTGTAGTTTGTTAGCCGTTTCTTCAACTTGTTCGTGTCCTTCGTTAGCGGCTTCGGCCTTTTGAATAGCGGCTTGGAGGCGTTTATAAGCTCTTTGTGCTTCAGCAATGGTCATGCGATGATCAGCAAAAGTCGCAAAAGTGGAAACAGCATCGGCAATTCCTTGGACATTCAGAAAAGGTACATTCAAGATACCAAGAACAGCGCCTGTGAGATCAGCTCCTTGTGAAAGTTTACTTAAAGTCGATTCATCAAATTCAGCGAGTTCTCTTTTTTCAGCGAGAGCTGTTTTAACTTTTTCAAAAAAGCTCCGTGCTTCCTTAAGATATCTTGCTTTGTTCTCTGCGTGCCATCGTGCCTCCATAGCTTGATGGTGAGCCGCTTCCGCAGCGATCGCGGCCTCTTCTGCTTCACGATAATGTTCTTTCATCTCATCAAAACTTCTTCCACGATAAATCAGAGAGCGTAAAATTTTTTCCACTTCACTTTTTTCTAAAGCTGCCTGCTGAGCCGCTGCAGCCTGCTCGGCAGCGATTTCCTCAGCGCTTTTTGAGATTGCTGCTGCGCTGATGTGAGCAGGGAGCGTTTCATTTTGAATTCCCAGTCTAGCAAAAAACTGTTCAATGCCGCTGCGAAGAAGCTCCCTGGCTGCTGCTCGATTCATAGCTGGTGCCGAGAGATGGACAACCGAACGCGTTGCTTGCAAGAGTTTGCTTTCAGCCATCGCATCATCGGCTTGTTGAATGATGGTTTTGAGTTTTT
>VHCR01000067.1 GCA_016871655.1 Verrucomicrobiota bacterium | reverse complement strand
CAAAAATTACCAATGGATAGACCGGTTCCAACGGTCTGTTTTGCCATTCTTTGACATCTTCATTGACTGAATCTGTAACTGTACTAATGAAGTCTGGGCTGAGTTCTACTTTGTAATGATCTTCTAAAAACGTTTGTATTTCCCTTACTGTCATTCCTCCTGCGTACATCGATATAATCCTCTCATCGAATTCTTTGAATCTCTTTTCTCCTTTACTGATAATCAGCGGTTCAAAATCGCTCTTGCGATCGCGTGGTATCTGTATCTCCATTTCCCCATTTTTAGTGAGTAGTGTTTTTGAGCTATATCCATTGCGCCAGTTCTCTTGGCCTTCTGGCTTTTCTTTTTCAGCATATCCAAGGTGATGGGTTAGTTCTCCTCTCAGCGCTCGTTCCAACGCTCTTTTGGTGAGCATCTCTACGAGCCCTTCTTCTCCAAATATCCCTTCTTTTGTTGCTCCATATTTTTCTAACAATGCGTCGATAATTTCATCCCCGGGTTGATGTCCTCCATTACGTGGCTTTTTCTTTTTCTGTTCTACTTGTGTGTTCATGTTATCTTTGTCTCAGGTTTTGACCTAAACACAAATTTTCTGACGGGCTCATTTACAGACGAATTGTTGCACTACCGCCACGAACAACCTGTGCGCAATAAATAGAAAATAGCATTGAGCATTTCTCTTTTACCATACTTGGGTTTTCTTCCGCGGTTAGTTTTTTTATTTTCTGTAAGAGTTTCAATGAACTTCCACTCCTGATCTGTTAAATCATCTGGATACGCTTTCCGTTTTTTCATGGCACAAGTTGTTATGATTATTAATCATTACATGCTTACCCTTGAATTTCAAGACACCCTCTACGTGAAACGGCGAAGCACTGACGCAGTCAGCCCTTCGCCATCACAGTAGAATTTATGAAGCTGTTTGAGCGGCTTGATCACGGTCCTTGAGAGCCGCTTTCCTGCTCAACTTCACGCGACCTTTGTCATCAACACCAATGCACTTGACCCAGATGAGATCGCCAACTTTAACAATGTCTTCAACTTTATTGACGCGTATGTCAGCGAGTTCGGAAACGTGACAGAGTCCATCCTTGCCAGGAAGAACTTCAACAAAGCAACCGAATTCTTTAATAGAAACAACAGTGCCTTGATAAAGCTCCCCAACAGTAATTTCTTTCGTCATGCCTTGAATGATTTCTTTCGCACGGCGGAGACTCTCTCCATTGCTGGAGTAAATATTCACAGTTCCATCATCTTCGATGTTAATTTCAGCCCCTGTCTCAGCGACGATTCCTTTGATCGTCTTGCCGCCAGGTCCAATGAGAAGACCAATCTTGTCGACAGGAATCTTGAGACTCTCAATGCGTGGCGCATATTGGCTCATTTCGCCACGGGGTGCCGGAAGCGTGGTCGCCATATGTTTCAAGATGAGCATCCGATTGTGATGAGCATCAGCAATTGCTTCTGCCATCAGCTCGTGGCTGATACCTGCAAGTTTCAGATCTAATTGGAAACCAGTAATTCCTTCCGAGGTTCCACACAATTTAAAATCCATATCTCCAAAGTGATCTTCGGAGCCAATGATGTCGGTTAGCATCGCATAGCGCGCGATTTTTCCAGCATCGTTATTTTCAGTGACAAGACCAACAGAAATTCCGGCGACCGGACGTTTGAGCGGAACGCCAGCATCCATCAACGCTAGCACACCAGCACAGACGGTGGCCATCGAGGTCGAGCCGTTTGATTCCATCACTTCACTCGTGACGCGAATGGCATAAGGAAATTCCGATTCCGAAGGAATCACAGGAAAAACTGAACGTTCTGCCAGAGCCCCATGCCCAATTTCGCGGCGATTTTGTCCTCCAAAGCGGCCAGTCTCACCGACACTGAACGGCGGGAAGTTATAGTGCAAAATAAAACGCTTACTCGTTTCGCCACCACCATAAGCATCAATTGTCTGCCCTTCATCCATGGTACCCAATGTTGCCAAAGCGATCGCCTGTGTCTCACCACGTTGGAAGAGAGCAGATCCGTGCGTGCGAGGCAACAAGCTGGTCTCACTTTCAAGAACGCGGAGTTCTTTTAAACCACGTCCGTCGCAACGTTGCTGACGATCGAGAATACTGACACGAAAAGCTTTTTTCTGGAGATAGTCAAAGGCTTGAGAAATTTCAAAAGGGGTTGCTTCCGGAAATTTTTCAAGAATTGCAGCACGAACTTCTTCTTTTAACGCTCCGACGGCTTTGCCGCGAGCGACTTTGCCTGATGTGTACAAAGCTCCTTCGATGCGATCGCCAGCGATCTTGTAAGCAATTTCTAAAAGCGCTTCGTCCACACTCAAAAGCGGCACTTCCCGTTTTTGTTTTCCAATTTTAGCAACGAGCTCGCGTTGAGCCTCAATGATGATGCGAACCGCATCACGAGCTGCGTCAAGAGCCTTGATAAAATCAGCCTCGGGAAGCTCATTGGCAGCTCCTTCGATCATGATGACTTGTTCTCCATCACCAACGTAAACGAGGTCGAGATCGCTCTGTTCACGCTCTGCGTGTGTTGGGTTGATGACAAATTCTCCATTGATCCGCCCAACACGAACTGCACCGATAGGACCGGCAAACGGAATATCGGAAACAGCAAGCGCTGCAGAAGCACCGTTAATGCTCAAAATATCAGGATCGTTTTCTCCATCCGCACTCAGGAGAATGCTGATGATTTGCGTATCGTAGAAATAGCCCTTTGGAAAAAGCGGACGCAACGGACGATCGATCATCCGGCTCGTAAGGATTTCTTTTTCGGTAGGACGACCTTCACGCTTGAAGTAACCGCCAGGAATTTTTCCAACAGCAGCTGCTTTTTCTTTGTAATCAACAGTGAGTGGGAAAAAATCTTGCCCCTCCTTCATCGTCGTAGCACTGACCGCGCTGGTCATAACGACGCTATCGGCCATACTAACGACAACCGCTCCATCAGCTAGCTTGGCAATTTTGCCAGATTCAAAAGTAATAGGAAAGCGACCAACGGCCGCTGTAATTTTAATGGGTGACATAGTGTATAAAAAGTTTTTTGCTGTTTTGCAGCAAGTTGAAGTTAATTCTTGCCTTCGGCAGAATTGGTTCAGAATAAGCTGTAGTTAAATTTTTGTTTTTGCTGCATTCCAGCAAAACTTAAAACTTCAACTTTAGACTTCAACTAATGATTCTATTGAGCAGCAGCTTACTTTCTTAGTTGTAACTTCTGCAGCAAGACTTGATAGCGTTCATTAGCAGTCCGCTTGACATAATCAAGAAGACGACGGCGCTGAGCCACTAAGGCCAACAAGCCACGACGGGAAGAGTGATCCTTAGCATGACTCTTCAAATGCTCTGTGAGAGCAGCAATACGTTGAGTTAAGTTAATAATTTGGACATCGGAGCTACCGGTGTCTTTTTCATGCAGCCGAAGTGCTGCGGTATCTGTATTCATATTCTATATATTTTTGTAGCCGAGTAATGTCGCACAGAAGAATCATCTTGGCAAGAAGAAAGAATTTACAGAGATGGAAAGGATGAAAGGGATGAAGAAAATAAAAAGTACTGGGTGGCGAGTAGCGGATAGGGAGTTTATCAAGATCAAGCGATAAATTTAATTTTCCGAAATTTTTATTTCAAGATATTCCATTTAAGCCTAAAAAAAATATTCTCTCAGCCTCCGCCAATCGCCACTCGCTACCCGTTATTTCTTCCTTATCCCTTCCATCGCTTCCATCCGTGTGAATTTTTTCTTCTCGCTTCCATCCCTGTGAATTAATCTTCTTTACTTCTATTATGTCTTTATCCGAACTTTCCAAAGCCTACACACCGACCGACGTTGAACCTCTCTGGTATCAACGTTGGATCGATGCGGGTTGTTTTCATGCTGATGAAAAATCGTCAGCTCCTGCTTTTTCCATTGTGATGCCGCCTCCCAATGTCACAGGAGTCCTCACACTAGGCCACGTTCTTAACAACACGCTTCAAGATATTCTCGCTCGGCGGGCTCGTCAGACGGGCCACGAAGTTCTTTGGTTGCCTGGCACCGATCATGCTGGCATTGCCACGCAGACGGTGGTGGAACGCCAACTACGCAAAGAAGAAAAAAAGACACGTCATGATTTGGGTCGCACGGCTTTTCTTGAAAAAGTTTGGGAGTGGAAGAAAAAACATGGTGGCATCATCCTCGAACAACTCCAACGACTCGGCTGCTCCTGCGACTGGAAGCGTGAACGTTTCACAATGGATGAGGCTTATTCCAAAAAAGTTCAAGAAACTTTCATCGATCTCCACCAAAAAGGAATGATCTATCGCGGCAAGCGAATGGTCAACTGGTGTCCCGTCTCACGGACTGCGCTGAGCGATGAAGAGGTCATTCCAAAAAAACAAAAAGGCATTCTTTATCACTACAAATTGGAAATCATCGAGCAACCTGGAACGTGGTTGGAAATTGCGACCACGCGCCCTGAAACCATCATGGCCGATGTGGCTCTGGCTGTGAATCCGAATGATCCACGCTACGCGCCTCTCATCGGAAAACATGTTCATCGTCCACTAGGCCCTCTTGCAGAGATACCGGTCATTGGCGATGAAGCTGTCGAGATGACTTTTGGAACTGGCATTCTCAAAGTCACTCCCGCTCACGACAAAGTTGATTACGAAATTGGTTTACGCCATCAACTTCCGATCATCGATGTGATGAATCCGGATGGAACGCTCAACGAATTTGCCGGAGAAGAATTCGCAGGCCTCGATCGCTTTGAGGCCCGCATGAAAGCGGGAGAGCGGCTGCGCGAACTCGGCTTGCTCGTCAAAGAAGAGCCGTACGAAAACAATGTTGGCTTTAGCGAGCGCGCCGATGTACCCATTGAGCCTCGCTTGAGCGAGCAATGGTTTTTGCGTTATCCAAAAACAAAAGAAGCTCGCGCTGCCGTGCAACAACATTTAGTGAGATTTTTTCCCGATCGCTGGGAAAAAGTTTACGACCACTGGTTAGAACATATTCAAGACTGGTGCATTAGCCGTCAACTTTGGTGGGGACATCAGATTCCTGCGTGGCATTCAGCCGATCGCTCTGAAATCAAAGTCCAACTTGAATCTCCAGGCGAAGGCTGGATTCAAGATCCTGACGTGCTTGACACTTGGTTCTCTTCTTGGCTTTGGGCGCACGAAACAATGGATGAGGTAACGCGGAAAAAATTTTATCCGACATCCGTTCTCGTTACCGGTCCTGACATTATTTTCTTTTGGGTCGCCCGCATGATCATGGCTGGTCTCGAATACACGTACGCACTTCCTTTCCGCGATGTCTACTTCACTGGCATCATCCGCGACAAGCAAGGGCGCAAGATGTCGAAGAGCCTTGGCAACTCCCCTAACCCGCTTGACCTGATTGCAACTTACGGAGCGGATGGATTGCGCTTTGGCATGATGCGGATTGCTCCAACAGGACAGGACATCCGTTTTGATGAACAACAAATTGTCGAAGGACGCAATTTCGCGAATAAAGTTTGGAATGCCGCGCGCTTTCGTGAGATGCAGGGGACCTGCAGTCCTCATCCGAATCTTGCAGAGCACGAATTGCCAGATATCGCCATCACACTCTTATCTCAATTTGAGACGATGCATGGAGCATTGAAAAAAGCCTACGCGGAATATCGCTTCCAAGAAATCGCAGGATTGCTTTACGATTTTTTCTGGGGCGATTACTGCGATTGGTTCATCGAAGCCGCAAAGCCGACACTGGCTGCTTCGCAGCAGTTTAAGTTACAAGTTGAAGTTGAAGAAAGTGAAAAACAAAAAGAACGATTTGCTTTACTCTCAACAATGGACGTTGTCCTCGCAGGATTTTTGCATTTACTTCATCCGTTGATGCCTCATATCACGGAGGAACTTTGGGAGCGTCTCGGTTTCAAGGAAAAATCTGGGTTTGCAGAGCGCGCTGACTTTTTGCTCTACGCACAACCGCCTCAAGAAAAATTGTTAGCGCATCTCTCTCCAGAAAAAATCGAGTCTGCAAAAAATTCTACCCTCGCGCTCTATAGCGCCATTCATGCTGCACGAAACTTGCGAAGCGAATGCAAGATCAACGCAAAGCAAGCTGTCGATTTTCTCATCACTCCAAAAGATGAGATAACATCGTGGAGCCCCGACCAACTTGAAATTTTTTCGGCTCTTGCTCGCGGAAAAAATGTCACGATCTCCCACGAAGCACCGCCAAAAGAAAGTGCCTCCGTCATCACTGACCTTGGTACAATCACGATTCCGCTCGCTGGCCTCATCGATCCCGTTGCTGAAAAAAATCGCCTTACCATCGAAATCAAAAATGTGGAAGCCGAGCTCCTTAAAGTCCGCACTAAACTGAATAACCCCGCCTTCGTCGAAAAAGTTCCAGCCGCTATTCTCCAAGAACATCGAGAGAGAGAAGTCCGCTGGCAAGAGCGGCTTGAGTCACTGCAGGCAATGCTGGGGAAGTTGTATAGTGTATTAAATTGAAAAGGTCATGTTAGAAGCGCTGAAATTTTTTCTTAGAACAAGGCCGAAGATCGAAGCGCTATCCGAAGATAACGTGAGATCGGAGAACACAGTTCTAAGGAAAAAGAGCAAGCTTATCGCGTGCCCTTTTCAATTTAATACACTATAAGTATTCAGATACCATCCTTTAGCAGTTTTTTGAACCAATCTTTCTAAAAAAACGCTCACAAATGGCCCTAGAACGCGTTTTGTTGAAGGAGGTGCTATGTTGATACCAGGAAATCGAAATTTTCAATTTTTATCAAATCATATTTATAATCATAAACTTGCGGCTTGCTTTTCGCCTTTCTCAAAGACCTTATTCTGGTTTCTTCTCTGTACAATTTTTAAAAAAGAGCTATTCCAGGCCAAAATACTCTTTACCCTTAACTTTTCACTCTTTACTTCTTTTTTCATGACAGCTTCTCCCTCTTTCCAATCTGAAAACTCCGACCGCCTCTTCATCTTCATCATGGCAGGCGGCAGTGGCGAACGCTTCTGGCCACTCAGTCGCATTCACACACCAAAACATCTTTTGAAATTGCTTGGAAAAAAAACGCTACTTGAGCAGACGCTTGAGCGCTTTGAAACAATCGTACCGCCCGAGCAGATTTTTATCCTCACCAATCAAGCGCAACACAGTGCAACAATTGCAGCTCTTCCCAATCATCCCAAAAAAAACATCATCGCAGAACCCGCCAAGCGCGACACCGCACCCGCAGCCTCTCTAGCAACAGCTGTCGCGCTGCGCCAAAACAAAAATGCCATCGTTGGACTTTTTCCTGCTGATGCGATGATTCACGACGTGAAAACTTTTCGTCATCAACTTTTGGAAGCGGCACACACAGCGGCAGAGCATCCTGCGTTACTGACTTTTTCGATTAAACCAAATCATCCCTCGACGAGTTTCGGTTATCTCGAACTCGGCGAAGCGCACGCCGCACCTCACGCGAAGAAA
>VHCR01000066.1 GCA_016871655.1 Verrucomicrobiota bacterium | reverse complement strand
ACCTCCTTATAACCTATCAATTTTGGGCATAACAGCGAATTTCGTTGCTTATGCCCAAACTTTTTCGCCCTCAGAACCCCTTAAAAAGAGCCTCTGGCTAATCCCGGACAGGGCCTACTTAGAGCGCTTTCAGCTGAAAGCCCATCAAAAGAAACGGTTTCAATAACCTCTAAACCATACTGTTCGTTTCCAGAAACAAAATGACGCTCATTAGGAAGGTGAATGCCTAGCAAATAATTGACGGGCAAGGTAAACGTAGTTCCATTGTCACTATAAGTAAGAACGATAAGGCCAGTAGGTTGCTTAGTGGCTTCATCAGTGGTGGAGGCTGCTTTGACTAACACACTTGAAACCGTTACTAAAACCAAAAGAAGAGATAATATTTTTTTCATATGTCGACTAGACAACTGAAAAATGAATACGTTCAATAAAAATATCAAAATTGGTACCCAACGGTAAAGTTAAACTGTCCGTTAGACTTGTTGTACGACTGATATCTCACTGGATAACCCCAATCGATGCGGACAGGGCCAATCGGCAATTCCAAACGGACACCGATACCAACGTCACCGCAAAGGTTGTCCCAATAATAATCATAGGAATTAGCATTAACAAAACCCCAGTCGGTAAAAAGAGCTCCCCGAACGCGAGGGAAAATAGGGAATGTTCCCTCCATCGTTCCGTAGCCGAGCGAATTACCACCAACAAAATTATTACGACTATCAACAGGACTGACGCTCCGGTAGTAGAAACCACGCATGTCATTAGCACCACCAAGATAAAGCTCATCAAAAATAGGTGGTGTTCCAACGCCCTGGGAACCAGTGCTCCAGGAGTTCACAGCAGCAACTGCACCTTTCAACTGCAAGATACAATCCCAAGGAAGCTGGAAAAATTTTTGCCCATCAAGTCGCAATCCATAATCTTGAACATTCCCCCCCAAGCCGCCTCCAGCACCAAAAAAGGTAAAGTTCACTTGCTCTCCCTTGCGTGTTAGGAAGAGGCTGTCTCGCGTATCATAATTCAAGCCAGCCATGATCGCACTTTTAAAATAAGGACTATTGTTCGCATCAGTTTGAATGGCACTGTTAGAAGGAACCTGACTTGTGTTGATGTCATAAATCTTGATCTGCTCGGGACGATATTCAAGATTAGCTGCCAAGAGAGGCGTGATCGCCTTGCGCAGCTGGACGGCCGCACCCAAGTTGGATTGTTGATAAACAGGGCTTAAGTAATTTGCTTCGTGATAGAAAAATTCTCCACCGAGCGAAAGCTGATATCCCATGAACCACGGCTCCGTAAGGGATGCCGTGAAATCTTTACGTTGAATACCATATTGCACACGAGTTCGGAAGCGCTGTCCGCCACCGGTAAAATCAGGCCAGTTGAAAAGATCAAAGTTTGATTGTTGTAATTCAGCAAATCCAATCAAGCTGTCGATCGTGCTATAGCCGGCACCGAAGTTTAAGGATCCCGTCTTTTTCTCATCCACAATCACTTTGATATCTTTACGGCCTGGAACCAAGGTATCTTCTGGTACCATATCGACCTTGGAAAAATAGTTGAGGTTCATCAATCGTGATTTGCTCAAGTCGACCAATGTCGAATCGTAAAGCGCGCCCGGCGTCACCGCCATTTCACGACGGATGACTTTGTCTTTCGTGTGCGTGTTCCCTTGCACGGAAATCAAGTTGATGTACGACTGAACGCCTTCGTCAATGCGATAGGTCAAATCAAGCTCTCCGTCGCTCACTGGCGTAACCTGAGGCTGCACATTCATGTCGACGTATCCCTTGGCTCCATAAAGATCTCGGATCTTTTTCATGTCGGCTCCCATGCCATCAGGCGTGTAGAGTGATCCCGATTTCATTTTCATTTCTTGTTCCAACGTTCCTGTAGGAATCACATTCGCCCCTTCAATATTCAAGCGATGCAAGCGATATTGAGGACCCTCCACAACGGTAATAATCAAATTAATTCCTTTGTCGCCGTCCGGCTCGGTTCGGACATTCGTGACCTTGGCATCAGCGAAACCGCGATTTTGATAGAGCGTCCGAATCGCTTCTTCGTCGTCGTCCATATTTGCTGGAATCAGACGCCCATCTTTCGTCAAAAAAGAAAGTAAATTTGCTGTCTTTGTTTTCATCACCTTTTTCAAATCGGTTGGCTTGACAGAAAGGTTTCCGACAAAGTCGATATTTCGTACGACAAGCTTTGGTCCTTCATCAATGCGAAAAACAACCCTCATCCGTTTGCTAGGAAGTTCTGAAACTGAGGTGTCAACTTTAACCTTGGTGTAATTTTTATCTTCGTAAAGTTTGATAATTTTTTGACGATCGTCGGCAATCCGTTCTTCGCTGTAGGCGTCTCCTGGCTTGGTAGCTAGCTCTTTCCGAATTTTATTCATGGGAATTGCTGAAGAGCCTTCGATGAGGACCTCTTCAATTTTGGGACGACCTTGCACGAGCACTGTTACTTTCAAGCCTCCTGTCACGGGCTCTGCAAAAATGCGTGCATTCGAAATTTGTCCCGTCGCATAGAGAACCTTCACATCTTCATCAACCATCCGATCATTGAAAGGTTGTCCCAGTTTCGTAGCGATACTCTCTAACACGCGTTCTTTGCTCAACGTAGAAGGTCCAACAAACTGCACATTGATCTCTTTGATCACTGGCATGACCGAGATCGAAGGATCCGTCTGCGCCTGCAAGCTAAAAAGCAGGAAGCATTGAAGGGCAACAATCAGCCAAATCTTAAAAAATTTTTTTGTGAAAAAGAGCTCCATGCAATAGGTCAGAAACAGCCTGATATTGAATCCAGGAAGGTCGAAGTGGTCAAGCGGGAATCGTAAATATTCGGCCCGATGAAAAGAAAAATTCACAGGAATGAAAGGGATGAAGAAAAAATATCCAGCAACTCTCGAAGATCAGCAATCGTTTTATCAGGAACAACCGTCTCCACATTTTTTTCTCCTGGAAGCCTTATCCAAACTGAATGAATCCCTGTTGCCCGCGCACCAGCGATGTCCCGCTCGAGGCTGTTTCCGACCATAATGGCTTCCTCTCGCTTCATGTTTAATTGATGCAAACCCTCTTCAAAAATCAGAGGGTTTGGTTTGCCAATGCCCAACTCACCAGAAATCACCATCGCCGAAAAAAAATGCTCGCATTTTGTCGCAGCAATTTTTTCCCGTTGGAGATCAGGAGCTCCATTGGTGATAAGACCTAATTTAAATCGCGAAGCAAGTTTTTCTAAAACCTCTCGTGCCTCGGGGAAAAGGCGCTGACGCTGACGACGGAGTTTACTGAATTCTTGAGCGAATCCTTGCGCTGCAGCTCTTGCTTCTGGAAAAATTTTTTTCTGAGCTTGCAAGGTTTTTTGAAAAACCTCCTCTCGATATTGCTGAGACCACCTTCGCAGCTTCATGAGCTCTTGAGCATCGCCCAAAAAATTTCCCCAAAGACATTCGAACGCACTGATTCCAATTGCATGACAAAAAGAATAACACTCTCCCCTCACCCAAAGCTCCTTTGCTATGGAAGCAAGATCAGACACGAACAATCTTGGATCGATGCCAAATTTTTTTTTAGCCTGCTCTGCCACCGCTTCCAAAACCTCATAGGAAACCGCTTCGTCAACAAGCAAGGTATCATCCAGATCAAACAGAATGGCGCGGAGAGTGGGCATGCTCCAAGAGGCTACAAAGTAGAAGCTGCAGGCTACAGGAAAATTTTTGTCAACTAACAGCCACTTTCTTAGCAACCGTTTTCTTCACTTTAAAAGAAAACTTCTCTCCGTCACGCTTCACGGCGACATGATCTCCTGGCTTGATCGTGCCGCGAAGGATTTCCTCGGCCATCGGGTTTTCCAAAAGACGCTCGACGGAACGGCGCATTGGACGGGCACCGTAGGTCGGATCGTATCCTTTTTCAATCAAGAGTTCATGAGCAGCCTTGTTGAGCTTCACGTGAATATTTTTATTTTTGATCCGCTCTACCACCTTGGCCACTTCAAGATCGATGATCTGTGTGAGCGCTGGTTTATCGAGTGGATGAAAGACGATGACATCATCTAGGCGATTCAAAAATTCTGGTTTGAAAGCTTTCTTCGCTTCCTCCATTAACTTTTCACGCAAGGCTTCGTGGTTGCCTTCTAAATCAGGCGCTCCAAAGCCCATCACGTTTTGTTTCTTAATCATCTCAGCACCAACATTGGATGTCATGATGATAATTGTATTTCTAAAATCAACTTTGCGTCCTTGGCTGTCGGTGATTTTTCCTTCTTCGAGGATCTGCAACATCAAGTGCATCACGTCAGGATGGGCTTTTTCAATTTCATCAAAAAGCACCACGGAATAAGGACGACGGCGCACAGCCTCGGAAAGCTGACCTCCTTCGTCATGCCCCACGTATCCAGGAGGTGACCCAATCATGCGCGAAGAAGTAAATTTTTCCATGTACTCCGACATGTCGATTTGGATCATCGCATCGGCATCGCCGAACATGAATTCTGCCAACGTCCGTGCTAAGAAAGTTTTTCCAACGCCGGTAGGACCAAGAAAAACAAAGGAACCGATCGGACGACGTGGATCTTTGAGATCTGCGCGAGAACGGCGCAGTGCCTTGCTGATCGCGCCAACCGCCTCGTCTTGTCCAATGACTTTTTCTTTCATCTCCTCTTCCATCGCCAAGAGACGTTCGGCCTCTTTTTTCTCCATGCGTTGGAGTGGCACACCAGTAATTTTAGAAATCACGTGCATGATTTCATCTTCGCCAACGAGCACTTCATGCTCTTGACGCTCTTGCTGCCACGCTTTAACAACGGCATCAAGTTTTTCTTTCGCTGCTTTTTCTTGATCGCGCAACGAAGCAGCTTTTTCAAAATCTTGCGCCTTGATGGCTCCCTCTTTTTCTAAACGAATCTTGTCCATCTCTGCCTCGATGCTTTTGATGTCAGGAGGTGGTACCATTCCGGCAATGCGAGCACGAGCACCCGCTTCATCCATGACATCAATGGCTTTGTCTGGCAAGAAACGTGCCGTAATATAGCGATCTGAAAGTTTGACAGCTGCTTCGATGGCAGTGTCATTGATCACGGCCTTGTGATGCGCTTCATATTTTGGGCGCAATCCTTTCAAAATCAGAATTGCCTCTTCGATCGAAGGCTCTTCTACTTTGACCGTTTGGAAGCGACGCTCGAGAGCACTATCTTTTTCAATGTACTTCCGATATTCATTCAACGTCGTTGCTCCAATGCATTGGAGTTCACCACGACTCAGTGCTGGTTTGATGATGTTCGAAGCATCCATCGCCCCCTCCGCAGAACCAGCTCCCACAATGGTGTGGAGCTCATCGATAAAAAGAATCACATTCTTGCTCTTGCGAATTTCTTCCATGACATACTTAATCCGCTCTTCAAATTGTCCACGATATTTCGTTCCCGCAACCATCAACGCCAAATCGAGTGCGATCACGCGTTTGTTCGCAAGAATTTCTGGAACGGTTCTATGTGCGATCTCTTGAGCCAATCCTTCAGCGATGGCGGTCTTACCGACACCGGCTTCGCCGATCAAGACAGGATTATTTTTGCTGCGGCGACAAAGAATTTGAACGACACGCGCAATTTCTTCGGTACGACCAATCACCGGATCGAGCTCTCCTTTTTTAGCCAGCTCCGTGAGATCTCTTCCAAATGCTTTGAGGGCCGGCGTCTTGACTTTTTTCCCAGCGATCCCTCCACCTGCAGCAACTGCATCCTCTTCGTCGTCCTCATCAGAAAAGTGAGGATCAAGCTCTTTGAGAATTTCATTACGAGTTTCCTCAATGTCAACTTCGAGTGCTTGTAAAACCTTAGCGGCCGCTCCCTCTCCCTCGCGCAAGAGCCCCAGCAACAGATGCTCCGTTCCAACGTAAGAATGTTGCAACGCTTTGGCTTCTTTGCCAGCGAGGGCCAATACCTTTTTCACGCGCGGCGTGTAAGGAATGGAAGCCGCCCCTCCACTATTTTTCACTTCACCTGGCGTGGAGAGCTTGATGACTTCGGCGCGAACAGCCTGCAAATCCAATTCCATTTTTTGAAGAACATTGATGGCGACTCCTTGTCCCAAGACCAAAAGACCTAGGAGCAGGTGTTCCGTGCCAACATAATGGTGATTGAGTTGATCAGCCTCTTTGCGTGCTAAGGCAAGGGCTTGTTGAGCTCGTGGTGTAAAATTGTTCATGCGGAGAAGCCGCTACGCGGCTTGTTGAAGGGTTGAAAAGTTGAAGGGTTGAAGAGTTTGCAGACATCCTGTCACTCCACCCTGAATATGGCTAAAGAATTTTGCCTAGCCATCGAGAGTGTATCAGAAAAAATAAATTTTTCAACTTCTCAGATGCAATGCCTCATAAAAACGAAAAACACAGAAAAAAATGTGCTACGTTGGGCTCAAAGAGAGTTTTGTTTTTTTGCGACCGTTTGCTCAACCATGTTGGCAATTCTAATACTCGCTATTACCATCCATAATATTGACAGTACCCCCATACCCCAGCAGCTATACCTGCAACTACAGCACCTCCTGCGCAAAACGCTACAGCACCTCCTGCGCCACACATTGCAGCCATCCCTACTTCAATAAGTGTACAACCTCCATCATCAACAATTCCAGCAACAGCTAGTTCTTCAGGATCGAGTATGTACGCAGCACGATCCATCCTAGCAAAACTCAAGCCACATCGAGCACCACTCACAGCACCGTATACAGCACCAACAACACCACCTATCTCGCCGGCCGTTGTAACATTACTAAAATAAGAATCAAGATCCTTAGGACCTTGGCTTTTTTCTAACGGCAATCCATCTTGCGCTTGTGTAGCAAAGTCACTCTCTCCACAAGTTGCTTCAGATTTGTCATCATCCAACACTCCAACCCAAAGCTCCTCACTATTAGAATCATTCATCGTTTGATAAAAATCATACTCACCGCTTGCAGTATCGATGTATCGACGATAGTGAAAACCGGAGGCGGGACGATTCTCTGTTTGAGGTGGTTTGTTCGTTGAGTTCAAATAAATCCAAACGTGGCTCTCGTTATTCGAGTCAGCAACGACATCTCTAAACTTTGTCGCATCTAAACATTTTGAATAACCTAGCAAGACATCTCCTTTTCCGGGGACAACATTATAATGATAGCTTCCTTGGTCATCCTGTGAAGCTGCAATGAAAGGACTGACCCTGTCGCTATACATGACATCGTGAGCCTCTTTGGAAGTCCCAACTAAGTTGAGAATCTTGTTATAAAACTCCGTCTTGACGGCAAAGGAAGCATCCCCATCAGAAATAGCTGGATGATCTGCAATGACAACAGATCAACCAAATCAACGACAATATGCTTTGGAGAGTTATTATTATCGGGCGTCAGCTGAGCATTAACTTTTAGAGCTCCGCAGCAGAACAAAGCGAATAGAAAAAGGATTGAAGATATTGTTTTTATCGCAGAAAACGTAAT
>VHCR01000065.1 GCA_016871655.1 Verrucomicrobiota bacterium | reverse complement strand
TGTCATCGCTACTGTTACCTCGGTAGCAGCACGCTCTGACGCCTTGCTAGCGCTAAAAATTCCTGCGTATAATTTTCCTAAAATTCATCCGTCATTGATATAAAAATTATGATGGAGTCAAAATTTAAAAATCCTTTCTGAGGACTCTTGCCTTTACTCTGCTCCCATGCTCGTCTTCTTCCTCCAACTTCCAGCCTATCTCTACCGCTGGCTTCTCTCGCCGCTTCTCCACACGCTCTGCGGGCCAGGATGTGGCTGTCGTTTTGAGCCGAGTTGTTCGCAATATTGGATAGAATCTTTAAAAAAGCATGGACCACTCCGGGGTCTCCGCTTTAGTCTTGTTCGCCTTGCGCGTTGCCACCCTTGGAATTCTGGCGGCCATGATCCTGTCAAAAAATAAATTTTTTGACAGGATCAGTTGAAGTGAAAAAATTTTGTTCAACTCCTTTTTTGAGCTTCAACAGCACCTTCTAAATCATTTTACTTCAACTTCAACTTTTCACTTCAACTTTTAAAATGTTCGACCGTACTACTTGGATCGCTGTTGCTCTCTCTATCGCTGGACTCATTGGATGGCAATGGTATTACACTTCTCACACACTTCCTGCGATTCAAACAGAGCGTGCTGCTGCTGAACGGAGCGCGCCAACTCCTGCTACAGCGGCTCCTAAAGCAGCTTCTAGCGTGCCAGCAGTATCATCTCCTGCAGCGCCTATTCCTCAACTCACCACACGCCGTGAAACACTTGATACCGCCAAAGCCGAATATCTTTTTGAAAATAATGTTGGCGGCATTGAAAGCATCACCCTCTTTCTTCACCTCGGCGCTCAGGATCACAGTTTGCAACTGAATGATCTTTCTCCCGCTCCGATTGGTGCACTCCTCGAAGCTCCAGGAAAAATGGTGGAAGGGTTTTCGATGAACGCTGATAAAAAAAATGGGAAGAGTTCCTTTGAACATCGGGAGGCGAATGGATTGATGATTAGCAAATTTTTCACACTCCCTCAAACCACAGGATCACCTGAAGAATACCTCGTCGGATTAGACATCACCTTCAGCAACACCAGCAAAACGCCTCTCGATACTCCCGCTTACTTGCTGGCTGCAGGCGGTGCGACACCTGTGCATGCAACTGATGCGCCAACCTACACACGCTTTGATTCATTCACCGATGGAAAAATGACGACCATCGATGTCAATTGGTTTGGAGCAACCAGACTTCCTCTCATTGGCACCGAGCTACGCGCAGAGCGACCTTTCTATCAAGTCAGCTCACCTGCAATCACCTGGGCAGCGGTAACGAGCCAATATTTTTGCACAATCCTGACGTCACAAGACAAAGAAGCAACAGGTGCTTGGGCTACTCGCTTTGAAACACCACTCGTCACACAACGCACCCAAAAACCGATTTACGGAATGGAAGGAGGCTTACAACTAGCGTCTCTCCACTTGGCTCCAGGCGAGTCGGTCTCGTATCACTTCACGATTTTTGCCGGACCAAAAGATTTTAAAGGTTTAGAAAAATTAGGAGCTGGTCAACAAGCGGTGATGAACTTTGGAATGTTCCATTTGGTCTCCGAATTTTTGCTTTGGGCAATGAACGCTCTCAAAGGACTGCTCGGAAATTATGCGGCTGCTATCATTGTTCTCACACTCTTGATTAAATCAGCACTCTGGCCGATTCAGAATAAGGCAACAAACTCGATGCGCCGCATGCAGCTTCTCTCTCCAAAAATGACGGAGCTCCGCGAAAAATATAAAGATAATCCGACGAAAATGAATGAAGAGTTGATGAAGCTTTACAAACATTATGGAGTCAATCCCTTTGGCGGCTGTCTTCCAATGTTGATTCAGATCCCTGTCTTTTTCGGCTTCTACTCGATGTTGGGAACAGCAATTGAGCTCCGCAACTCTCACTTCCTCTGGATTCATGATCTCTCGCAACCTGATACGATTGCCCATTTCATGAACATGCCCATCAATTTACTTCCGATCATCATGGCCGGAACAATGCTCTGGCAAATGTCCCTCTCACCAAAAGGCGGAGATCCAGCACAGCAACGAATGATGTACGTCATGCCACTGATCTTTTTGAGCTTCTGTTATAATTTTGCTTCCGCATTGGCGCTCTATTGGACAACGCAAAATATTTTTTCCATCGTCCAACTCTACGTGACACGTAATCGCCCGCTGCCAAAGCTGGAGGCTCCCAGGCCGCGGAAGAAAAGATAGGCTATAGACTGTAGGGTTTTAAAAGTCATGCTCCATTATAATCGCAAAAACTATTTTCTTAATCACCAAATTAATTTTGATTATTTTGAGATGCGATTATTCCATAAAAATTTCTTTCCTATAGCCTACAGCCTATAGCCTACAGCCTATTATGCCCGCCCAATTTCGCGATTACTACCAAACGCTAGGTCTCTCTAAAACCGCTTCTGCTGATGAAATCAAGTCGGCCTTTCGCAAATTGGCACGCCAATATCATCCTGATGTAGCAAAAGATAAAAAAGTCGCGGAAGAAAAATTTAAGGAGATCAACGAAGCTTACGAAGTTTTAAGCAATCCGGAAAACCGCAAAAAATATGACACCTATGGCGCCAGCTGGTCCCAAGCTGGAGGAAGAGCTGCTGGCGGCTATCACAGCGGCGGCATGCCAGAGGGATTTGGAGGCATGAGTGGTTTTGGGCAAGCTGGTGAAGAATTCCATTTTGGTGGCACTGGGTTTAGCGATTTCTTTGAACAATTTTTTGGGACGCGTCATGGCCGTGGCTACAGCGGTGGAAGAGCTTTCGAAGAGACCCCACAACGTGGCAGCGATGTGGAAGCAGATCTCCTCGTCACACTCGACGAAGTGCTGCATGGAGCGACACGCCCAATTTCCTTACGGCGTCCTGGTCTTACTCAAGCACAAACCTACACCATCAAAATTCCTCAAGGCGTGCGCGAAGGTCAACGGATCCGTCTCGCCGGCCAGGGAGGCAGCGGCAATGGAACGCCAGGCGATCTCTACCTTCGCGTCAAACTCCAACAACATCCTGATTTTTATTTTGAAGAGAGTGATATTTTTCATGATGTTGAAATTCCTGCTTGGCAAGCAACACTCGGCGGTGAGTTGACAATTCCGACACCGGACGGTCGTGTGAAATTAAAAATTCCTGCAGGGACTCAGCCTGGGAAAAAATTCCGTATCCCTGGCCAAGGCCTCCCCATGGGCAAGAGCACGCGCGGTGATTTTTTTGCCGTAATCACGATTCAAATCCTGACAACGCTGACCGCGGAGGAGAAGGCAGCTTGGGAAAAGTTGAAAGAATTGCAAAGAAATTAAACTCAAAGAACACAGGGAATCATTTGAAGATAGGAGAAAACATCGGCATATGTGCACCCACCCGGTCGATAACCTCCCACCGGGTTTCCAGCGGTATCCGAAGTATACGTCACTGAAAAATTAACTCCATGATTGGCCAGCTCTCGGCGTTGCCCAAACCAATCTCCCGAAGCTTTTTCGCTTTCGATAATGGCATGCGGCGTTGTTTGTCTCGCTAAGTAAGGCAACAAAATTTGCTGCTGCGTTTTGTTCAGTGGAGTGCTGGCAGTGGAAGAATCGCTAGTCCACAATAATTCACTCCAACAGAATTCACTCTCACGACCCGCATCAGACGCCTTCGTCCCCTCACTGGCATTGCCAGGGAGAAGCGTGACGGCTAGTAAGAAAAGAGAGGGAAGGCGCATCGGGAGAAAGGCTGTAGGCTATAGGCTATAGGTTATAACAAATCAAAATCGACATCATTAGCAAAATTGATTTGTTATATTTGATTTTGCCGAAGGCCTTACTTTGCCCTACAGTCTACAGCCTATAGCCTACAGCCTTTCTCATCCCATGCTCGACATCCAACTCCTCCGCAAAGATCCGATAGCCGTCAAAGCCGCGCTGGCACGACGTTCCGAAGCTCTCATCGAACAAGTTGATCTCATCTTAGTTTCTGATGCGAAGCGTCGTGAAGCTGAAACTAAATTGCAGACACTTCAAGCAGATCGGAATCGTCTCAGCAAAGAGATCGGCATGATGAAGAGTCGCAAAGAAGATTCTTCTGCACTTGAAACCCAAGTAAAAAATTTAGCGATAGAAATGGAGCAACTTCGTATCGCCTCCGAAGAGCTTGAAAAAAAACAGCGCGATCTGTTGCTCCGTCTTCCCAACATGCCTCACTCCGTAATTCCTGATGGGAAAACTGCCGAGCACAATAAAACGGTGCGGACCTGGGGAACGCCGCTGCATGAAAAAAGAGAGACCCATATCGAAATTGGCGAACGACTCGGGCTCTTCGATCTCGATCGCGCTACGAAGCTGAGTGGGAGCGGCTACGTCTGCTTCACCGGAAAAGGGGCACGCCTCGAACGAGCCTTGATTAATTTTTTACTCGACCTGCAAACACAACAACATGGCTACACCGAAATGGGAATGCCTGTTCTCGTTCGTCGCGACTGCATGATCGGCACAGGACAACTCCCCAAATTTGAAGAAGACATGTATGGCTTTGACGAAGGAACGATGTTTCTCACACCAACTGCTGAAGTCTCACTCACCAATTTTTATCGCGAAGAAATTATTCCGGAAAAAAATCTCCCGCTCAAACTCACCGCTTGCACTCCTTGCTTCCGCCGCGAAGCAGGCTCCGCGGGCCGCGAGACGCGAGGCATCATTCGCATGCACCAGTTCAATAAAATCGAACTCGTTAAAATTGTTCATCCTGAGCAGGGCGAAGAAGAACTTTTATCCCTCACGCACGACGCGGAAAAAGTGTTGCAACTCCTCGAACTTCCTTATCGCGTCCTCGATCTCTGCGCTGGCGATCTCGGAGCTGGTTCTGCACGCACCTTTGACCTCGAAGTTTGGGCTCCAGGACAGCAAGCCTTCCTCGAAGTCTCGAGCTGCTCTCACTTCGGCGACTATCAAGCGCGTCGGATGAACTTGCGTTTCAAAGCTGCCGATGGGAAAAATCAATTCTGCCATACGCTCAACGGCTCTGGCACAGCGTTGCCACGACTTTACGTCGCGCTCCTAGAAACCCACACGCAACCGGGCGGCGCGCTTGCGATTCCCAAAGTGCTCCAGCCTTACTTTGGCACTGCTGAGTTGAATTGAAGATAGAAGATAGAAGATAGGAGTTGTGGTTTGCTGGCGCAAACAATATGAAAATTTTTAAAATGCCGAAGGCCTCGACTCCCATCTTCCATCTTCCATCTTCCAAAAATTTTCTTCGTGGTACACTCTGCCTCTATCTTTAACAACCTTTCCCATGACGAATCGCTCCTCATCGGCCTCTCCGGTGGAACAGACTCGGTAGCGCTGCTGCACTTGCTGCTCGAGCAAGGCCATCGCAACTTGATTCTCTGTCACTTCAACCACCAGTTGCGTGGTACGGAATCAGATACTGATGAAATTTTTGTCAAAAATTTAGCAACGTCGTTGCAGCTTCCCTTTGAACTCGGAACCGAGGATGTTCAGGCTCGTGCAATGCGGGAAAAACTTTCTCTGGAGACAGCCGCACGTGAGGCACGTTATGAATTTTTTGCAACAGTCGCTCGAAAGCGTGATGTAAAAATATTACTCCTCGCTCATCATGCCGACGATCAAGTGGAAACATGCTTCCTCCATTTTCTTCGAGGCACTGGCTCTGCAGGCCTAGCTGGAATGCTGCCTGTGAGCCAGCGGACGATTGATGGGATCAAGCTCACCATCGTGCGACCGTTACTTTCCATTTTAAAAAAAGAACTCGTAACATACCTGATCAAAAATAAAATTTCTTGGCAAGAAGATGGCTCGAACGAATCGCACCTCCCAACGCGCAATCGTCTGCGTCATCGCCTGCTACCACTCTTAGATGAACTCATCGGCACCAGTTACCGCAACGCTATCACGCGGACCGCGACGATCTTGGCAGCTGAGGATGAGTATCTCGAATCCCTCGCCGCTCCGCAAGCTGCACAAGATCAGCTCAGCACACGCGAGCTTGCTACCGTGCCACTCGCACTCCAACGCCGCATTGTTCATGCCTGGCTCCGGCATCACGGTTTCTCTGACGTGGGCTTCGAAGAAGTGGAACGTGTCCTCTCACTCTTGAACCTCGATGGCCCCGCAAAGGTCAATCTCCCAAGCAATGCGCATGCTCGGCGCCGCTCCGGTTGCCTTTTTTTAGAAATCGGAAAGAAAATTTAAAAAGTTAGCATTTTTTTACTGAGCCACTGTTCTTTAGTTGAAGTTAAAAGTTTAAGTTTAAGTTTCGTGCGCTTCGCGAATAAAAAAGATTTTTTACTTTTTCACCGAAGGCAAGTCTTAACTTAAACTTAAACTTTTAACTTCAACTGCAAGGCAGCGCTTTGCCAATATCTCGTCGAAACTGCTTTCCCTCAAACTGAATTTGATCAGCGGCGGCATAAACCTTGCTCCGAGCTTCTTCCATACTTGATCCTAGGGCCGTCACCCCCAGCACACGCCCCCCATTGGTGACGACATGTTCTTCAACTTGTTTTGTCCCTGCATGAAAAACAATGACGTCAGAATCGGTTATGTTTTCTAATCCAGAAATCGCTTTTCCTTTTTCAATCGGGCCAGGGTAACCGCCAGAGGCCAAGACGACGCAAACAGCAGAGCTCTCCTCCCACTGAGGTTTCATCCCATCAAGCTTTTGATCAATCGTGGCCTCGATCAACTCGAGAAGATCGCTTTTCAAACGCCTCATCAAAACTTGTGTTTCAGGATCACCAAAGCGGGCATTGAATTCGAGGACCTTTGGTCCATCATGCGTGATCATGAGCCCAGGAAACAACATTCCTTGAAAATTAATTTTTTCTTTTTCAAGTCCGCGAAGAAAGGGAACAAAAATTTCTTCGTGAAGGCGAGCGCGCATCGATTCTGTCAGCACCTGCGAGGGGGAGATCGTTCCCATTCCGCCCGTATTGAGGCCTTGATCGCTATCGAGTGCCCGCTTGTGATCGCGTGCATCGGGGAAGAGGAGATAATTTTTTCCATCGATAAGCGCGTGTAGTGAACATTCTGGACCAACAAGAAACTCTTCGATGACCACCTTTTCTCCTGCATCACCAAAAACTTTTTCTTCCATGATTTCGCGAATGGCCGTCAGCGCTTCCTCGAGGTTTTGTGCAATGATCACTCCCTTGCCTAAGGCCAATCCATCAGCCTTCACAACGAGTGGGTACGTAGCGTGCTGCAAATAATTGCGCGCTTTTTCACTACTCATAAAAATTTCAGAAGCTGCCGTCGGAATACCATGGCGCTTCATAAAATCTTTTGCAAAAGATTTAGACGCCTCAAATCGCGCGGCCGCAGCAGTCGGTCCAAAGACACGTAGGCCTGCTTTTTGAAAGCAATCGACGATGCCCGCAGCCAACGGATCATCTGGCCCAACAACAGTGAGATCGATTTTTTTTTCCTGCGCAAATTGTAGCAAGCGCGCAATATCTGTCGCCTCAATCGGAACATTCGTCGCTAGCGCTGCTGTA